>CAITKS010000106.1 GCA_903893085.1 uncultured Actinomycetes bacterium
ATGTCGATAGAAAATTGCAGATCATCAGTCTGCAGATTTTGAAGTGCTTGCGCCGCAAAGTAACCGGCCGGACCTGCACCGACGATTGCTACTTTGTAATTAGGCAAGTGGAATCCTTTTTCTAAAGGTAGTTAACAAAACATCTGAGCGGAGACGAGGAGATTTGAACTCCTGAAGGCTTTTACACCTTACCTCGTTAGCAGTGAGGCGCACTCGACCGGGCTATGCGACGTCTCCAAGTACAGGTGTGAGTTTACAGGTATTTCTCTAGCGGGTGAAACGTTTCTCTTGCATGATCGCATCCCAAATTACGGCTTGTGCGGCAAGGGCATCCTGCGAATTCTGGGCCTGGTTTAGGGCGTTGATATCAACGCGATCGCAGACTTCCTCAAGGTAGGTAATGATTTCGATGCTGCGAGTGAGCGCGCGTACTGGATCTTCACGGAACGGGAACTGATCAAGCAGAATTGGATCTGTCCAATTAATACTGCGCAGTGCAAGCATGTATTCGATAGTTTCAAATAAATGTACTGACGCAACTGGCAGATCATCATCCCAACCGCGCCAATTATCGTTTAGCTCGGCGCTAACTAATTTGCCGTGACGATGAATAAGCAGAAGTGATTCGGCAGGCGTTTCTTGCGCCATAAGTGAGTGACCAAAATCCATAACGATTCCTACGTTATCAACTTTCATTTCACTGATTGCTAGAAGGGTTTTGGCCGCTGTAGCAAGTGTCATACGTACTCGAGGTTCTTTGCACTTGTATTCAATTGCAAATTGCACCTTAGGATTTTCAGTTGCAAGATCACGAATTCCGTTAATCGTGTAATCCCAGATCTGTAAATAATTCGCCTGCAATGGGAAATCAAAACCATCTTGACCGGGCCAGAACTTTACATACGTCGCTCCCAGAATTTCGGCAGCAGAAATTGCTTCGCGTACTCGATCTTGCGTCTTAGAGCGAAGTTTCGTATCTGGGTTGGTAAATGATCCCTTTACATATTCGCGCATATAGATATGTGGAGTAGTTGCGCGACAAATAAGTCCGTTGTCATCAAGCATCTTTTTGATCTCGACCGCGGTGCGCTCGGGAATATCAAACGGGACATTTATATCCAGATGCTTAAGCCCTGGAACTTTTGCAGCATCTTCGATCATTTGTTGGCTAGTGCGAGATGGTCCATACGCGTCCGCCGCATATCGGTCTACAAACTGCCCAAAGGCCCAAATTCCTGCGCCGTAAGTAAGTTTTCCCATTTTTATCTCGCTCTCTTTGCCATTCGATTTTTAGATTCTAGAAGGTTATTGCGCTGGTGGATAGGGCGTTAGTTCACTTTCAATCGCGATTGCTGCACGGCTTTTCGCCAGGTTTTAAGCCTTTCTTGGCGCTCAGATTCTGAAATATTTGGTGTGTAATTTAAATATTTGAGTTCGATCTTTTCGATATCTGAAATCGTTGTAAGACCAGCGCCAAGACCGGCGACCATTGCTGCGCCAAAGGCCGAAAGTTCAAGGAGTTGAGACGACCCAATCTTCTTTCCACTTAGGTCGGAAAGTAACTGCATTAGATATTCATTGCGTGCCCCACCGCCATCTGCATAGAGCGAATCGATTTTGATATTTGACTTAGCGAAATTTTCAAGGACATCATTAATTTGTGCGGCCGTTGAGCGCAACGCAGCTGCCGCTAAATCTGCACGATTAGAACCACGAGTTAATCCCGAAATGATTCCAGTTGCTTCCCTATCCCACCAAGGAGCACCCAGACCGCTAAAGGCGGGAACAATCTCAACTTGTTGCCTTGATTCGGGCGCAAGCTTTGCTAACTCATCTGGTGTTATTCCAAGTAATTCTGCCAACCAAACTAAGGTGGAACCAGTTGAAAGAATATTTGATTCAACCGCTCGAGTAATTTTGTTACCAATTGACCAAGCAATTGTCTGCGGGTTTGTCTCTGCAAGTCCCATTATCGAGGTTCCAGTGCCAAAGGTTGCTTTAAAGACGCCTGATCTCCAGCCCTGATGAGCAAAAAGTGCAGCGTGTGAATCTCCCATAATTCCGGAAAGCGGAATGTCGTTGGATAATCCAAGTGCCGCCATATTGGTGCAAATGTGTTTTTCATCAGATTGGCAGACGCGTGGCAATTTGGTTTCGCTGATACCGAATATCGCAAGAAGTTCTTGGCTCCAGTGCCCACTTTGAATATCCAGTAATTGAGTACGGCTGGCGCTTCCTACTTCAACAATATGACCTGCACCTAACTTAAATACAATCCAAGAATCAATTGTTCCGATGCATAAGTCTGTATCCTGGTAATTATTGTTTTCAAATAGCCATTGCGCTTTAAGCGCCGAAAACATGGGATCAAGTTCCAGGCCGCTGATAGCTTTTACTTTGTCAGCGTTTTTCGCTTGTTTTTCTGCTAAATCTGATGCCCTTCGATCTTGCCAGGTTATGACCTTTGACAGCGCTTTTCCGGTTGCACGATCCCAAAACAGAACTGATTCACGTTGGATGCTTAATCCGACTGCTGCAATCTTATGAGACTTAGTAATTTCTTTACTAGCGGTAATAACTGATTGCCAAATTTCTTCTGGGTCTTGTTCAACCCAACCTGGCTGCGGGAATGAAGTTGCGATTTTTACTTCTGATTGCGCAAGAACTTCACCATTTAAATTTATGGCTAGCGCTTTTGTAGAACCGCTACCTTGATCGATAGCAAGAATTATTGGTGAGTTACTTTCCATGCTTTAAGAGCTCTCGAGCAGAGGCAACTATTGAGTCTGCGGTTAACCCGAAATGTTCTAGAAGAAATGTGGCCGACCCAGTGGGTGCAAAAGAATCAATTCCCATTAGCTTCATCGGAACAGGATGGTTCTGCACAACGAATTCGGCAATTGCGCCACCAACGCCTCCGCGAGTAACTGATTCTTCTGCAGTGATGATTGCCTTAGTTTCTTTAGCTGCCGCAAGTATTTCGGCAGTATCAAGCGGTGAAACGGTAGAAAGATTTATGACTCTTGCTGATATCCCCTCAGCTTTCAAGTCTGTTGCAGCCGCTACTGCACGCGAGACTAGAGTTCCGGTTGCAATAATTGTGATGTCACTGCCATCGATGATTCGCATTGCTTTATTTGGGATAAATGCCGGCATTTGACCTTGCGAAACTGATGGGACTTTATATCTACCAATTCGCATGAAAACTGGGCCGACCATATTTGCGGCCCATCGCACTGCTTCGGCTGTCTGCGCTTCATCTGCCGGCAAGACAATTGGCAGCGAATCAAGTGCGCGCATCCAAGCAATATCTTCAATCGAATGATGTGTTGGTCCTAGTTCGCCATAGGCAATACCTGGACTCATTCCACAGAGTTTTACATTCGTATGCGTGTAAACCACATCAGCTTTTATTTGCTCTAGGGCGCGGCCAGTTAGAAACGGCGCTGCAGCACATACAAATGGCGTAAATCCAGCGTTCGCTAATCCTGCTGCAACACCAACCATGTTTTGTTCTGCAATACCCACATCAATTAATCGATCAGGAAATAGGTCACGGAATTCAGTCAAATTACTTGATCCGACTGAATCGTTGCAGACGACAACAACTTTAGGATCTTCGTTAGCCAGCGCGATTAGTGTCTTGGCAAAAATTATTCGGTTATCAAACTCTTCTAATTTTTCGCTCATTGCTTACCAATCTGCAACAAGGCTGCTTCGTATTGTTCAGTAGATGGAACCTTGTGATGCCATTCAGCCTTGCCTTCCATGAAATCCACACCTTTGCCTTTAATTGTTTGCGCGATTACAACGCGTGGCTTGGTTTGAGGATCTGTAAATGCTTTAAAAAGCCCTGCGTGATCATGGCCATCAACGACCACAACTTCCCAGCCAAATGATTCGAACTTCTTATCTAGCGGATCTAGCTCGTTCGTTTTCGAAGTAGGACTTCCTTGCTGAAAGCCGTTGCGATCAATAACAGCAATTAAATTAGTGAGTTTACGGTGGCCGGCAAACATCGCAGCTTCCCAATTGCTGCCCTCTTGCAATTCGCCATCACCCATAATTACAAAAGAACGGCTGCCATTTTTTGCTAAATGCGCGCCAATTGCGGTACCAACGGCGATTGGAAAACCGTGGCCAAGTGGGCCAGTATTTGATTCAACACCAGGAACTTTGTTGCGATTTGGGTGTCCATTTAGCTTACTTAAAGGTTTGGCAAAAGTTTTTAGATCTTCAACTGAGAAAAAGCCGCGTAAAGCCAACGTTGAATAAAGTGCAACTGCGGCATGACCTTTACTTAGGATTAA
>CAITKS010000107.1 GCA_903893085.1 uncultured Actinomycetes bacterium
ATAATTTCTGCACTAGTTGAAGAAGCAGTTAGCGTCGGTGATGTTGTTCGCTTATTCTCATTCCGAAAAGGACAAGCCAACTTAGTAGAACTAACTTTGCCTGATACATCTAGCTGTATCGGAAAGACGGTTGAAGAAATAACGCTTCCGGATGATGCTTCACTCGCAGCGATTGTTCGTGATGGTCGAGTCATAACCCCAACGCCAACTGATGTATTTAGCGCTGGCGATGAATTACTCTTTGTTGCTTCAGACACAGCCGAAGGACTAATTAAATCCTGCTTTATAGCAGGCTAACCAACTTCTGGCTTTGTGACTGGAACACTCTTTAAAATCATCCAAGAACCATAAGCGGTCGCTAAAAATAGTGGGTACCCCATTGCAAGATTTACCGTTCCAAGCAAATTAACATTCCCGCTCCGGTAAATCGGATATTGCACGGCAATGCGTGTAAAGAACATTGCCACCCACAGCCAACTCGCTCGCTTGTAAGCGCGAGCTCTTACAGGATTTTTGCGCCAAGTGAGATTTTCTCCCAATATCGGCCCAAGCAGTAGACCCAGAATTGGCCAGCCAGCTAAATTTGCAATCAGATAAACGCTTCCATACCCAAGATTAGTTAACAACTTTGGAATATAGAGATCACTTGCATTGCCGGTGCGATTGGCAAACCATGCACAGATCAACGACCCAATTAGACCTGAGATAGCGTGTTGAATGGTGTCTCTCTTGGCTAAGCGAATGATCGTTAATAAAGCAGAAACTATTAGCGATGCAATTAAAGCCTGGCGTAGATCATCAACCACATTAAATACGACTAAGAAAATAACTGAAGGGATTCCTGAATCGATCAATCCCTTCTTGCCGCCAAATGCCGCTAGAACTTTATCTTTATCCGCGCTACTTCCTTCAGCAAAATTTTGGCTCATCATCTTCCCGTAGATCCAAATCCGTCTGCGCCACGACCGGAACCTGGCAGATTTTCAACTTCGATAAATTCGGCACGTTCTACTTGCTGAATAACCAATTGTGCAATTCGATCCCCTCGCTTAAAGGAGACACTCTCTTTTGGATCGTGATTTATCAGAATGATTTGTAATTCTCCGCGATATCCCGCATCGACGGTTCCAGGGGAATTAACCATAGTTACGCCATGTTTGATTGCTAACCCGGAGCGCGGATGAACCAGCGCAACATAACCATCAGGCAACGCAATTGAAATTCCGGTCGGAACAAGTGCGCGTTCTCCGGGTTGAAGAGTTACATCTACGCGCGCAACCAAATCTGCGCCAGCGTCACCGCCTTTCGCATATTTAGGTAAAGGCAGTTCAGGATCAAGGCGGGTGACTAATACTTTTACTGCCATTACGGATTTATCTCAAATTCTGGGTCGACGAATGCCAAAATTTCTGGAGTCTTGGCAATATGTTCTAAGTATTCCTTAGGCGCATTTTCTAGGAAGTGCGACATTGGAACAATCACAAATAGCGCCGCCGCTTTGACAGCGAGATCACCATCCGGACCGCCCAGTCTTCCTTCAGCTTCGGTATAAACCTTGCGGTTTACCTGCCCCGTAATTCTTGCTGTAATAAATAGTGTTGTTCCCATTGGAACTGGTTTTAAGAAATCGGTTTCTAAGCGTGCTGTAACCGCTGGAGATCGTATTAACCACATCAACTTACCGAGCGCTTCATCGAATGCCAGTGATAACAATCCACCATGCGCCAGACCGGGAGCCCCTTGATGGTTTTCAGTAACAGTAAATTCAGCTGTTAAATCTGCTGCTGCTCCTGCATGTGCTACTAAATGCAATCCTGTCGGATGAAGTTCTCCGCAACCAAAACAGTGACCAAAGTGAGATGGAATCTTGGTTCCGATTTCGGGAGCTTTGGGATGGCGATCTGGAATCATCGCTCCCGCGGGAGGCGTCGTACTTGCTACTCGACTCATGTTCTCACTTTACTTCATCTAGACTGCGATAGTGATATTCAGTGAAGTGCTCCGCCCGCCTTTATGGGTACTAGCCTTCATTTACTTTATGTTTCTATCGCTAGTGATCGCAATTTGGGCCGCTCTGGACACAACTGCAACGATTGGCGCATTCGTCTTAGCAACCCTGGCCATCCCGTTTATTGCCAAATCCTTGACGTCTAGAATTTCAGTTTCCGATAACGAACTGCGTATTGATAAGGCGCATATCGAACGAAAATATCTAGGGAAAGTTACGGTGCTTAACTCCGATGCGATGCGATTGTTACGCACACGTGATGCTGATCCAGCTGCATATTTAGCCATTAAATTCTGGGCGGCTAAGGGAATTAAGGTCGAAATTAGCGACCCACGAGATGACACTCCGTATTGGCTAATAACGAGCAAACGCGGCGAAGAGCTCGCCGCGTCGCTTATTAATTAGTAAGTAGTTAGATTAATTGCACTCTTTACAGACTGCCTTAGG
>CAITKS010000108.1 GCA_903893085.1 uncultured Actinomycetes bacterium
ACAAATCCTACCAAACAGGTTAAAGCGTAAGTATTTCGCTTATTTTCAAAGTGAAGCAAGGCCACATATACACAGTAAATAATCGCCAAAATTAAGAATGGCTCAAAAACAATCGCGTAAAAGTTAAAGACGGTGCGTTTTTGGAAGAAGAACCACGGCAAATAACCCGCTGCAATTCCAGTAATGATTACGTTTAGTGGTGGTTCATAGCGCTTAGTTGCGAAAGATTTAATCCAAAAACCGATTACAACTGCAATTGCAACAGTTCCTACCCACCAAAGGATTGGGGTTCCAAGCGCCAAAACTTCTTGCGAACATTGATCCGCCCCACAACTTTTAGGGGTTTCATAAAAGAAAGATGTTGGCCTTCCCATAATCAACCAACTCCATGGATTAGCTTGATAGGCATGTTTTTCAACCAACCCAGTATGAAAGCCCAACATTTGAGAGTGATAGTGAATAAATGAAGTAGCTATATTTTCCGAATAATCGCGCGCCCAGCCGCGACTGCTTGCAAACCAACCGGTCCAAGAAGTTAAGTAAATCGAAAACGGAATCAGCGCATATTGGGCCGCAGTCTTTATGGTTGGCTTAATCAAATCTTTACCAGTGTGATGAGTGAAAGTTCTATAAATTGCGACAATAGCAAAAAGAGCTAAATAATAAAGTGCGCTCCATTTAGTCGAAATTGCAAACCCAAGTGCAGCACCAGCCCACCAGTGCCAGCGCATAAGGAATAGGTAAGTAGCGAGCAGAATAAAGAAGGATAAGAAAATATCGAGAAGTGCGGTACGTGAATGAACTAGCGCCAAACCGTCTGCTGCCATTAAGAAACTGGCGGCAATCGTTAGAAAGGAATTACGAAATAACCTTTGTGCGATCAGGGCAATTAAAACAATCATTGCAGTACCCAATACTGCTCCGCTAAATCGCCAACCAAATTCGCTGTCACCAAAAATCTTGATACCGACGGCAATTAACCATTTGCCAACAGGTGGATGAACTACAAATTCAGGGCCATCGCTGGAGACTTCAACGCCATGAGCTAAATAATCGCGGGCGCCATCCACGTAATAAACTTCATCGAAGACAAAACCTTTGGGAGTCCCCAAATTAATTAACCGCAAGGCCAGACTGATCAACGCAATCGCGCCAACGTAGATGCGGGTTTTCACAGGCTTAGCGTACTGAGAGGATGTACCCGTGGCACTAACGATGGCGGCAACTCCTCTGGGAAATCCAGGTGATGCAAGCCCGCGCCTAAAAGATGCAATTGCTGCAGCCGAAATTATCGCTGCCGAAGATTCACGTCGCTTCCATCGTTTATGTTCAGATATCGGAGTTACATTTACAGGACGAGTTATTTCCTTCTTCGATGGAAATGAAACTGAACGCAGTGAAGAAATTTTGCAATATTTACATGCTGGTAAGAATGTTTTAGTTGTCTCTGACGCAGGAATGCCAACGATTAGCGATCCAGGTTTTCGATTAGCGCGAGATGCGATGGCACAGAACTTAGAAGTAAAAGTTATCCCTGGGCCAAGTGCACCTGTTATGGCTATTGCGCTTTCTGGACTTGCAACCGATCGATTCTCTTTTGAAGGATTTACTCCGCGCGCACTTGGTGCAAGACAAGCCGCATTTGAAGCACTTCGCTTTGAAGAACGCACGATGGTCTTTTTTGAGGCGCCGCACCGCTTAGTCGAATCTTTACAAGATGCTGCATCAATATTTGGTAACGATCGACGTGGAGCAATCTGTCGTGAGATGACCAAGACTTATGAAGAGACAATTCGTGGCTCTATAGCTGAGTTATTAACTTGGGCTAACAGCAAAGAAGTTCTCGGTGAAATAACTCTGGTTATCGCGGGG
>CAITKS010000109.1 GCA_903893085.1 uncultured Actinomycetes bacterium
AGAACATGCGTGGGGAACCGCAACTGCTTATACACAAAGCGTTTCGGATACAGCCAGCGTTGACTTGGTGCTAAACCCACGATTTGCAACATGGACCAGGCAGATTCCGCAATCGGTGATTGCCGCAGCATTTGCTTTAAGCGATGTTGCTGCGTTGCAAGTTTTATCAATGAATCCTGCTGGAACTGTTGCGCTGATTCAAGCAACATCGTCAACAGGAGTAACGGCAGAGCTAAGGGGAGAGACATTTAGAAGCAGAAGTAAATTACCTTCTGCCTGGTTTTCAATTACTGGTTAGTTAGCGTGAAGAACTGAGTTAAGTCCGCCCCATGTGCCGGTTCGCATTACAACTTCTAAAGAACCGTCTAGAGAATTACGGCGGAATAACAGATCACTTGCACCAGATAAAGTTCCTGCCTTAACTATTTCGCCATCAGGCAAGCGCACTTTTGCTGCGGCGGTTATGTAAGTTCCTGCCTCAATTACACAGTTATTTCCAAGTGAGATGCCAAGTCCTGAGTTAGCGCCTAGCAAACATTTTTCACCTACCGAGATAACTTCTTTTCCGCCGCCGCTGAGGGTTCCCATAATTGATGCACCGCCGCCGACATCGCTGCCATCTCCGACTACGACGCCTGCAGATATGCGACCTTCGACCATAGAAGTTCCGAGCGTTCCTGCATTGAAGTTAACGAACCCTTCATGCATAACCGTTGTACCGGTTGCTAAATGTGCACCCAATCGAACTCGATCAGCATCAGCGATACGTACGCCAGATGGAATTACATAATCAACCATACGTGGGAATTTATCGACTCCGAAAACTGTGACATGTCCATACTTGGCGCGTAGCGCTGCGCGAACGCTTTCAAATCCTTCAACCGCGCAAGGTCCCGCCGATGTCCATGCAACATTTGTAAGGAGTCCGAATATTCCATCCATGACTGCACCGTGAGGCTTAATTAATCTGTGAGAAAGAAGATGTAATCGCAAATAGGCATCAGCTGCATTTAATGGCGCCTTTGCAAGATCTATCTCAATAGAAATTATTTCACGCGAAATTTTGCGAACATCATCTGTACCAACTAGCGCCACTAAAGATGGATCGGCTTGACCTTGCAATGCGCCAAGCGATGGGCTTGGGAACCAGACATCGAGAACAGTTGTGCCAGATAAAGTTGCAATTCCATGACCTGAGGCAAGTCCTGATGGTGATTTCTGTGTTGAAGACATGCGATAAGCCTAACCCCTATCCTTTGGGACATGCGTATCGCCGTTTATTGCTCCTCATCACAGTCGATCGATCCGAAATATATTGAGTTAGCGCACGACCTGGGGGCGGCAATCGCATCGCGTTCGTGGGAACTTGTCTCGGGTGGCGGACATATTTCTGCGATGGGTGCGGTCTCACGCGGTGCTCGTAATTCGGGTGGGCGAACAATTGGTGTTATTCCGCAACGCCTTGTTGATATTGAATTCGCAGATAAAGAGTGCGATGAATTGCATGTTGTCGATTCCATGCGCAGTCGCAAAGCCATGATTGAAGATCTATCAGATGCATTTATCGCCCTACCTGGTGGCATTGGAACTTTAGAAGAGTTATTTGAAATTTGGGTTGGGAGATTTCTTAAATTTCACGCCAAACCAGTCATCATTTTGGATCCTTACGATGTGTATGCACCATTGGCAACCTTGATTGATCATTTGGAAGAACATGGTTTTGTTAAACCGGGACAACGAGAACTCTTGCACTGGGCGCGAACTGTCGATGAAGCACTCGACATTGCAGCGCAATAACAATATGGCTCATTCAATTAGATTAAGTATCAAACTACCTTGCTCAAGAGTTCGCGCTTGGAACGCTATTGCAGATTGGGAGAGCCAAGGCGATTGGATGTTGCAGACTAAAGTTTGGGTGACTTCGCAAATTCGCGAAGGTGTCGGCACTTCAATTTCGGCATTCACCGGACCTCTTTATAAGAGATATCCAAAATTTTCAAAGTTGGGATTGTTGGACACTATGGTTGTTACGAGCTGGCAACCACCAGAACGATGCGATGTTCTGCATACTGGAAAAATCTTTAAAGGTTTAGGTGCCTTTGAACTAATTGAAATTTCCGCAAACTCAACGCGCTTTAATTGGTCAGAAGCGATTGAGTGCTCACGCTTGAAATTTTTTGCCATCTACCCGTTTATGTGGGTCGGGGTTCGAATATCTCTGGCTCGCCTTAAAGCAACGCTGGGCAGACCCGAGTAACCT
>CAITKS010000110.1 GCA_903893085.1 uncultured Actinomycetes bacterium
CCTGGTAAACCGCAACGTCATTTTCAGTTGAATGACCGCTCTGCGCAATCAAGCGCACGATTTGTAGATCACTAATAACATCGGCTGAGACCAAGTTGGTCGCGATGTATTCGCGGATCGTTGCCATGCTTGATACATAAACGCGTCCAGCAGGAACAGTTACATAATTTGGCGCTTCGTTAAGGATCGACCATGAGTCAGGAATAGAGATCCAAGTCTGCAAGACCGCATCGCCATCGATCAAATCGTTACCGTTGCGGCCGGTAATTTCATCAGAACTTGGACCACCGATAAGAATGTCGCCGGCATCCCAAACACAGTTAGTGATTGTGGATGGTAACAAAGCTGTTAGTCCAGTGATTAGCGAACAATCTGTTGCGGTTAGTCCGTTGGCAACTGCGCCGCCCAAAGCGGTAACAGATGAACCAGCGAGAATGTCATTATCGATACCACCAGAAAGTCCTTCGATTTCCTGGAACTGGTCTGCAAGGTTTGCGAGAACTAAACCTGGGGCCGGTGCGAAGTTAGAAAGATCTTCATTTACTCCGCCGACTTGGCCATCATTAAAGTAAGTTGCCCAGTCGAAGCCAAGCCCACCTGTATTTAAATCAGTTCCATCACCAGGAACATAGATATCTGCTCCATCAAATCCATCAAGTAAATCGTTACCGCTATTTCCGATAAGCACGTCTCTACCTGGGAAAGTAAGCGTGATTCCGGCAGCACCGACGACATCGCCAGATACTCCATCCCCACCTTGTCCGCCTTCAATCCAGTCGTTTCCTTCATCTCCAGATAGAACGTCATTATCGCTTCCACCGAGAATCCAGTCGCTTCCGATGCCAGCTAAGCCAACAACTGGGAAAGTGCCACCGACTATAAAGTCATCGCCACCGTTACCGTTGTATGCATCGGTTCCGGACCCACTTATGTAGTCGTTTCCGTTACCGCCGATAAGAATATTTAAGCCAGCCGAGTCTTCAATAACATCCCGACCTTCTCCACCTTGAATAAAGTCGTTGCCATCACCGCCGCGCAACCAGTCATTTCCGGCATCTCCGTAAATTGAATCATCACCACGATCGGAAAGGATCTTGTCGTTTCCAGTTGTACCGTTCCAAAGAATGTGTCCATTTCCGGTGTACATCCAGGTGCCATCAGCCAAAATTTTGATAAATGAAGGCTTCGTTGGCATATTCACTGTGTAAGTTGGAACTGCGAAAGCATCAGTTGTAATCGAAGTGACATCTGTATTTCGCTGAATAATGTCAGAGAAGAAGTTGGTTTCAACCTGAACAGTAAGGTTCAAACCTGCAAGACGACCAAGGTAGTAGAAACGATCGCTCTCTTGAAGATTTTCTAACTGCTTCTTGAAAACGTAATCAAAAGTGCTGCCGAGCATTGTGCCTGCCTGTGTGTTGTTCTCAGCCAAGCCACCAACCCAAAGATCAATATCGTTTAGGCCGCTTGTGCCCAACATAAAGGTCACGCAAAGTTGTGAATCATCAATACCCTGATAAGCCTCATAGCAATCAACGATGCTCTGTGCAGCAGCTCGTTTATCGATATAACTTGTATCGTTATCGCTTGAATCAAGTGAGACAGTTTTGGTATCGGTGTCATCCAAGTGAGTGGCGCCATCCAAGAATGTAATCGGACCTGAAGTCTTGCCGTAAGCGGCAACGAAGTTAACAAGAGATTGTGGGTGGCGCAGGCTCTGCCCGAACTCTGCCCAAGAACTGTATGGCGCAAGGCTTGTGATTCCAGTGCTTGCTTTGAGTGTTCTGCGGAAATCATTGAGCGATTGCACGCCGGCATCGCGACCACGTGCAATATTTAACGTAGCAAGGTCAAGAGGTAAACCAAGCAAACTATTGCGAAGCGCGCCAGTTACAAACTCGTCAATTTCATTACCAGTCTGATTAGCCATTCCGCGCACAATGCTGCCAGCTGCTGCGCGACCAGTGAGAGTTTCACCTATCGCAGTTGCAGACGGATAAGAATGCGGCTGATTAAATTCCGTTGGATTTAAGAATGCATACAAGAGCGGAACAGATAAATCATTGGCTGATCCACCGGCTGATGTACGGTCCACGGTTTCATTTAGCTGTGAGTGACCATAACGATAAACAGCGTGTGCGAATTCGCCCGTAATGTCTGGACGAATCGTAGGGTCGTAACCAACAAACGGCTTGATTAATGGCTGAACTTTTCGAGCAAACTCACCAAATACCAAGTGCTGATATTCCATTTCGGTAATCAACTTTGCAGCATGGAACAAACGCTCGCCGTTCCATTCTGGATTTGGATTCGCTGTAGTAACAGTTGCTGCTCGCCAAGCGTTTTTAAAGTCAGCAAGCGCTGCTGCAGTCAACCCAGTACTTGCGGTTGTCGCAGAATTGATTACATCCTGAATATCAGTCCAGAGACGATTGTGTTCTGCGTGGAAGATTGTGTGCACGGCAGTTAAGCCGATGTTTTCATTTCCGCGACCATCACCAGTGATGAAGTGAGCATCTAATAACTCGTTGTCGTAGTAACCATTTCCTGGATAGTTATTTACTGTTGTTCCAGGATCCGGCGCCAAACCGACAGATGGTGCAGCAAAGTGAGAAATATCGTTTAAGAATGCGTGTCCGGTTCCTAACCCTGATAGAACAAGATTTGCAGGATCGCCGATACGAACAGTTGCAGTTGTACCTGAGAAGCTTTCAACAACTTGTGGGAATCCTGAAGCAGAGCGTAAGAAGCGTCCGTATTCATCGGTAAGCAGAAGAGGGACATCATGAATATCCATATCTACAAGCTGAATTCCGAGCTTATTTGCAGCCTGGCGCTTTACTTCAGACCAGTTGGCAATGTTTCCTGCGATATCACCATCAAGTAGTTTTCCAGTTGCTACTGGCTTATCTGACGATGTACATAATCTGGTTGGATCAATAGCGCTTGAACTTTCGCTAGCGCACATGTATTCACGCAAGAAGACTTGATGCGATGGGTGTGATGTATAAGTCTGGTTTTGGTCGATCCACGGTGTCGTCGTGTTTGTCCCAGCTGTTGCGGGATTATCGCCGAGTACTGTGCGACCCATAGAAATTTCAGTTACACATCCACGTCCAGTTAAATTCACACAAGTTGTATATAGCGGATCGCTTGTCGCTAATGGAATCTTCACAGATTCGGTTGAAGACTTACCGACAAGGTCTAGACCATGATCAAAGAACTGGCCAAATAGCGCGAACATTCCGTTGTACGGAGCAGCTACGCCATCTGTTGCACGGTTTGCAATAGAAAGTGATACGCCATCTGTTGTAGAAGGCACGCAGGCATTTGGTCCACTCAAAGTACAGCTTGCGGCGGCACGTGCTGCCGGGTTGGTAGATGACTGATCTGAAATCAGATTACTGATTACGCGTGGAGATGCGTCAGTCACATTGCCGGATCGGTTTTCGTAACCAGTCTTAAATTTTGCAGCGGCAATTCTAGGGAATGCGCTGTCTGCTGAGCCCCATGCTGACTTACCTAAAGTAACCGGAGTGATGTATCCAAAACCCATCCAAGATGAGAAACCATTTCCAGTTAAGTTGTTATTTCGTCCATCGGTCTGGCGCAGACCTTCGGGCAGAAGTGGACTTAAAACACGTGTTGAAGCAGTAGAAACTGTAATAGTGCGCGCTGCACCGGCGGTACTTGGACCACGTGGATCGGAGAGAGTTCTTCCCGCAGCCAGAACATTTATGCTCGGAGTCACGGCAGGAGACGTTGCTTCAACTGCGCGGTGAGCTTCGGCGATGCGAATTTGCTGCAAAATGAACTGTAAATCACTGACTGTTACTGTGAAATCTGCGCCACGTGCAACGGCTGATGCCTGTTGTGTTTGCGAAATTGATCCATAGATTGCGATCAAAAATGCAAGGGCAAGTGATATAACTCTTTTAGGCGCAAGTTTCATAAATGGAAGATTAAGCCAAATGCCAATAAGTAGATTTTCCCGAAAGGAAAATCGTTCGGTTATTACTCGTACTTTTATTAGGCACTTTCCAACAAGTAATACCCTCACGCCATGCAAAGAAAAGTTTCACGCACGTGGGCTGCAGCGTTTGCTTTTACGCTCAGCGCACTTTTCGTTGCGCAATCTCTAGCATCGGATGTAATTCCAGCCTCTGATTCAATTTCTTCACCTGATTTAACTTCAGCATCGCCTGCACCGTCGCCAAGTGCGAGTCAAACACCAACTGCTTCGGCCAATGCAGCTCCAACGGCATCGCCGAGCGCGTCCAACTTAACGCCTGGCCCAACGCCAAGTGCTTCGAGTTCAAAGGTTCCCGCCTACGCGCTCGAGGATCAAAATATTGCGATACGCGTAGACAACTCGGTTCGCGTAGACCCCCGTGCTAAATCGGCATTTATAACGCCGGTTTATGTAAGTTCCGATGCGTCTTTACTCGCGTGCATCTCATCCCCCAGCTTGCGTTTTGATGCTGGAATACAAAACGCTGTGGATGCGAACGTAATTGATGCCATAGTGGGCGACTTTTCGAGCGACTTACTCATAACCGGAACAAGCGCATACGTTGCTCAGACAATTAATGCGCTCAATGGTTTGAAGGTATTTTCTAATCCTGCAAGCGTAGTTAACAAATATCTGCAATTGAGATTCGTTGCAGTCTCTGAACCAACAACAAATGAAAAATTATGTAACGCAGGCAACCCAAGTAATAACCGAATAATCAGCCTCAATCCATTCGATCTTGGTCTAGACATGAAGAAAGGCGATGTTAGGCTCG
>CAITKS010000111.1 GCA_903893085.1 uncultured Actinomycetes bacterium
AAAGAAGATCGCCTGACTGGTGATGATGTTCGCGAAGGTTTAACTGCGATCGTTTCAATCAAACTTGCCGAACCACAATTTGAAGGACAAACAAAGACAAAACTTGGCAACACTGAAGCAAAGTCATTTACCCAAAAATCTGTAAACGAATTTTTAACGCAATGGTTTGAACAAAACCCACAAGAAGGTAAAGACATTGTTCGCAAGAGCATCGATGCCGCAGCTGCCCGTGTTGCAGCACGTAAAGCCCGCGATTTATCACGTAACCGCAAAGGATTACTTGAAGGCCGTGGCATGCCCGGCAAGTTAGCTGATTGCCAATGGACTGATCCATCAAAGTGTGAGCTCTATATCGTCGAAGGTGATTCTGCTGGTGGTTCAACTAAAGGTGGACGCGATTCACGTAACCAAGCAGTGCTGCCAATCCGCGGAAAAATTCTTAACGTTGAAAAAGCGCGCATCGACCGAGTTCTTCAAAACAACGAAGTACAAGCGCTAATCACAGCACTAGGCACAGGTGTGCACGAGGATTTCGATATTGAAAAACTTCGTTACCACAAAATTATTTTGATGGCCGATGCTGATGTTGACGGACAACACATCCGCACTTTGTTACTAACTTTGTTATTCCGCTTTATGCGCCCGCTGATCGAAAACGGTTTCGTGTATTTAGCGCAACCACCACTTTATAAAATTAAATGGGGAGGCAAAGATCCAGTGCAATACGCATTCTCAGACCGCGAACGCGATGGCATGATCAAGATTGGTCTTGATGAAGGAAAGCGTTTACCTAAAGATGACGGAATCCAGCGCTTTAAAGGCCTGGGCGAAATGCCTGCAAAAGAACTTTGGGATACAACAATGGATCCAGAACATCGCGTGCTAATTCAAGTAACCCTTGACGATGCCGCTGCTGCAGATGATTTGTTCTCAGTATTAATGGGTGAAGATGTAGAACAACGCCGTGCATTTATTCAACGAAACGCTAAAGACGTTAGATTCTTGGATATCTAAATGGCTGAAGATAAAACACCTATAGACCGCACCGGCATGGTTAACCCCGGAGATGATTTCGACCGCGTTGAAACCGTTGACCTGCAAGTTGAAATGGCTCGTTCATATCTTGACTATGCAATGTCAGTTATCGTCGGACGCGCACTTCCTGATGTTCGAGACGGTCTAAAACCTGTTCACCGTCGCGTTTTATATGCGATGTACGACGCGGGTTATCGCCCAGATAAGGGTTATTACAAATCTTCACGCATCGTTGGTGACGTTATGGGTAATTACCACCCACACGGTGACACCGCGATTTATGACACTGTTGTTCGTTTAGCCCAACACTGGTCTCTGCGTTATCCATTGGTGGATGGCAACGGAAACTTCGGTTCCCCGGGCAATGATCCAGCAGCTGCAATGCGTTATACCGAAGCTCGCTTATCTCCAATTGCTATGGAGATGATGCGCGATATCGATGAAGACACAGTTAACTTCTCACCTAACTATGACGGGCGTTCACAAGAGCCAGATGTACTGCCAAGTCGCTTCCCAAATCTTTTAGTAAATGGTTCTGCCGGTATCGCAGTTGGTATGGCGACAAATATCCCACCACACAACCTGCGCGAGATCACTGAAGGTGTTATCTACTCATTAAATAACCCTGATCTGAAACCTGAAGAACTTCTTAGCGAACTATTGAAAATTGTTAAAGGCCCAGACTTTCCAACAAAGGCTTTAATTGTTGGTCGTACCGGTATTGAAGAGGCTTACCGCACTGGTCGTGGATCAGTGACTATGCGCGCTGTCGTGCAGGTTGAAGAAATCAACAAGCGCACATGTTTAGTAGTCAGCGAACTTCCTTACCAAGTTAACCCAGATAATTTAGCGTTAAAGATTGCCGAACTTGTTAAAGATGGAAAAATCAAAGGCATCGCCGATGTACGCGATGAAGGTAACGAACGTCTTGGCCAACGCCTGGTCGTCGTTCTTCAATCATCTGCTATTCCTAAGGTTGTTCTAAACAACTTATGCAAGCAGACCCAACTGCAAGATACTTTCGGTGCAAACATGTTGGCACTTGTTGACGGTG
>CAITKS010000112.1 GCA_903893085.1 uncultured Actinomycetes bacterium
ATGAGTTAGAACTTTTGGCCCCCGATGATCCACTGCGCGGGGTATATGTTGTTTATGGCTGGTTGGGCTGGTTGCAAGAAGGTCTAATTGCAGCCCTGATGGATGAAAACTAAGATAGAGCTCTTATGTCACTAACTATTTCCCGTGCATTTGTTGATGCCATTGTTGCGCAATCTCGCGCCGAGTATCCAGATGAATGTTGTGGAGCAATTCTCGGTCCAATTGGTTCTGGTGTTCCAACACGTTTACTTCCGATGATAAATGCTGCTCATTCACCAACGTTCTACGAATTCGACCCTAAAGATTTATTGGCTTTGTATCGCGATGCTGATGATAGTGACGAAGAGATTGTGGTGATTTATCACTCTCATACTGAAACTGAGGCATACCCATCACGTACCGATATTGCCTACGCCGGTGAGCCTGGCGCGCATTACGTGCTGGTCTCTAGCCGCAAAGAGATTGCACCTGCAATCGAATTCCGCTCATTTCGCATAATTGATGGCGTAGTTACTGAAGAAGAAGTTTCGATTACCGAATAATCCACTTCTTCGCCATAATTAAGACATGAGCATCGAAGTACGTATTCCGACAATCTTGCGTCCATTTACTAAAGACCAAAAGGCTGTATCGGCAGCAGGTGCCAATCTTTCAGCGCTAATTACAGATCTAGATCAACAGTATCCAGGCATTGGTGATCGACTTTTGGAAAATGGCGCGCTCCGTCGCTTTATTAATATTTATGTAAATGATGAAGACGTTCGTTTTCTCGGCAGTTTAGAAGCCCAATTAAAAGATGGGGATTCAGTAACAATTCTTCCTGCAGTAGCTGGCGGTTAATTTTGGCGCGTTATGACTCGCTGGAAACATCGGTTGGCAATACACCTCTAATCGGTTTACCCAGACTTTCTCCAGCGCCAAATGTTCGACTGTGGGCAAAGTTAGAAGATCGCAATCCAACTGGCTCAATTAAAGATCGCACTGCAATCTTTATGATTAACGCAGCCGAAAAAAGTGGTCAATTAAAACCAGGTGCCACAATTTTGGAACCAACTAGCGGTAACACTGGAATTTCACTTGCTATGGCTGCCAAAGTTCGCGGCTACAAATTAATTTGTGTAATGCCAGAGAACACCAGCCCTGAAAGACGCCAACTGCTTGAGATGTGGGGCGCAAAAATAATTTCTTCACCTGCCGCAGGTGGATCTAATGAAGCGGTGCGAGTTGCTAAAGAGTTAGCCGCACAGAATCCAGAATGGGTGTTTCTCTATCAATACGGCAATCCAGCAAATACTCAAGCACATTACGAAGGTACTGGACCAGAAATTTTCAAAGATTTACCAACGGTTACACATTTTGTTGCAGGGCTGGGTACAACTGGAACTTTAATGGGTGCCGGAAAATACTTACGTGAGCAGAATCCTGACGTTCAGATAATTGCGGCAGAACCACGTTATGGCGAAGTTGTTTACGGACTTCGAAATATTGATGAGGGCTTTGTTCCTGAACTATATGATGCATCGATTTTGACTCGACGTTTCTCAGTTGGCGCGGAAGATTCAGTGAAGCGCGTACGAGAATTGTTGGAAACTGAAGGAATATTTGCAGGTATCTCAACTGGCGCAATTTTGCATGCGGCGATTGCAATCGCAAATGAAGCAGTGCGTGATGGACGAGATGCCGATATTGCATTTATTGTCTGCGATGCTGGATGGAAGTATTTATCAACGGGAATTTATGGAACCGAGATAGATGCTGCTACAGAAGGGTTAGACGGCACGCTCTGGGCTTAACCTTTTTTCACGGTAGGCTTGTCCATGTGAGTGATGCACCAATCGGAATATTCGATTCAGGAGTTGGCGGTCTAACCGTCGCACGTGCAATTCTCGATCAATTACCCAACGAGTCAACACTTTATATAGGCGACACCGCGCGCGGTCCTTACGGTCCACGGCCTTTGGCTGAAGTACGAACCTTTGCACTTGAAACTTTAGATTATTTAGTTGATCAAGGTGTTAAAGCTTTGGTGATTGCCTGCAATACCGCCAGCGCTGCAATGTTGCGCGATGCACGTGAGCGCTATTCCGTTCCGGTTATCGAAGTAATTCAGCCCGCGGTACGTCGCGCAGTCGCTGCAACGCGCACAGGTCGAATCGGTGTAATTGGTACTAACGCCACGATTGATTCCAAGGCATACCTCGATGCTTTCGCCGCTGCTCCTCAGTTACAAATAACTTCAATCGCATGCCCACTATTTGTGGAATTCGTTGAACGCGGTGAAACTTCAGGCGATGCCATTACAAAGATCGCCCGTGAATATTTAAAGCCAGTGATGGAAGCTGATGTTGATACTTTGGTCCTTGGTTGCACGCACTATCCGCTATTAACTGGTGTGATCTCATACGTTATGGGCAATGACGTCTCATTGGTATCTAGCGCTGAAGAAACTGCAAAAGATCTTTATCGCACCTTGGTCGAGAATTCGCTTCTGCGCGATCCATCAAGTGACCCAGCCAGCCATAAGTTCTTGGCTACAGGAGATTCAGCCGCCTTTGAAGTACTCGCACGACGATTCTTGGGACCTGAAGTAGGTTCTGTACAACACATAACAAACCTCAAATAACTGGATTGGAAGTAAATGGCACGCATCGACGGAAGAAACGAAAACCAACTTCGCGAAATTAAAGTCACTCGTAAATGGCTTGATCACGCCGAAGGATCAGTCTTAGTTGAATTTGGCAAGACTCGTGTTCTCTGTGTTGCATCTTTTACTCCCGGAGTCCCACGTTGGTTAAAAGATTCCGGAAAAGGTTGGGTTACATCCGAATATGCAATGTTGCCAAGGGCAACACATACTCGCTCTGA
>CAITKS010000113.1 GCA_903893085.1 uncultured Actinomycetes bacterium
CAGAGATCAAGCCGGTCGCCAACGTCGTTATTTCATATCAATGATGATCCGCACCGCTTGTTTTCTTCTGACCGTTATTCTCCCAAGTCCTTGGCGTTGGTTTGCCCTATTGGGCGCCGTGACCTTGCCGTACTTTGCCGTCGTAATTGCAAATGCGGGGCGCGAAAGCTTTGCTCCCGGTGATGGACTGCTTCGCGATAAATCAAAATCTCTGGAATAGCTAAGCAAGATTTTCATATCGCTAGACTCGTCCAGTGGCTAATCAAATAAAAAGTAGAGAACCTCAAGCACTTTTAAAGTCTCTCGTCGCACTGCTTTTAATCGTTGGATGCTTTTGGGCGAGTCAATGGCAATTCCAAAGAGGAATAGATCGCCACCAGCGCAATTCAAATATTGAATCAGCGCTTGCTAAGCCCACGCTCGAACTTGAAAAAATATCTTCAAATTATGAATCAATCGAGTGGCGCACCGTAACTGCGTCAGGAGAACTTGATGACGCCAATCAAATTCTTTTAAAGAATAGATACTTCGAAGGCGTTTATGGATATGAAGTTTTAACTAGATTCAAATTAGATGACGGTCGAAATCTTTGGCTAGATCGTGGATGGGTCAAGGCTGGCAAAGATGCCAAGACGGCACCTGTCATCACTCCGATACCCGATGGACAGATATCAATCTCGGCAAGATTGCGCTTGGATCGATCACTTCCACAAGGAGCGTTCTTTGCTCTGCCTGCAACTGGCGCGGGAATGATTTCAAAGCTAAACGCACAATCAGGTTTAGATAGCGAAGGGTTTTATCTAGACCTAATAGATGGTTCAAGCCCGCAACTTAAACCAGCAGTTCCCGCTCAGGTGCCAGAGTTAAGTGATGGTCCTCATTTAGCATATGCCTTGCAGTGGATTTTTTTCGCAGGATTGATTGGTTACGGAAGAATTTTAATTCGACGCGGTCAAATCTTGACGAGCAAAGAGCTCTGAATAAAGCCCACCGGCTTGCACTAAATCATCGTGTGTTCCGCGTTCACGGATCAATCCATTTTCTAATACCAAAATCTGATCAGCATTCATAACCGTGCTCAGGCGGTGCGCGATCACGATACTTGTTCGCCCACTTAGCGCTTGCGCTAGCGCCTTCTGCACTAACTCTTCATTCTCTGAATCTAAGTGAGCTGTCGCTTCATCTAAAATTACGATGCTTGGTGATTTCAAAAGCAATCGAGCGATTGCAAGACGTTGCTTTTCACCGCCTGATAAACGATGTCCGCGCTCTCCCACCATAGTTTCAAGACCATTCGGTAATGAATTTACGAGCTCCCAAATCTGAGCGGATTCGCATGCCTTCTTCATTTCATCGAAAGTTGCATCATTTTTGGCGTAGCGAAGATTTGCAGTGATCGTGTCATGAAATAAATGAGAATCCTGCATAACTACGCCAATACTGCTTCGAAGAGAATCAACGCTGAGTTGGCGTATATCGATCCCGTCGATTTTTATAGCACCCGAAGAAACATCGTATAGGCGAGGCAATAGCGCACTGATTGTTGTCTTGCCCGCACCTGACGGTCCCACAAGTGCAGTCACCGTTCCCGCAGCTGCTGTAAAACTAATCCCTTTTAATATCTCTTCGCTCTCTTTTATTTCAGGAAGTGATGCGGATTCTAAAGATGCCAATGAAATCTGTTGGGCGCTCGGGTAGGTGAATCGAACCTCGTCAAAGGAAATCTGCGGTGTACGAGATTTCAGAACCACTGGATTGGCGGCCTCTTTAACCATTGGTTCCAGATCTAGAACCTCAAAAACTCGTTCAAAAGATACAAGTGCACCCATAACATCCACGCGCACTGTCGCTAGGGAAACGAGTGGGCCATAGAGCCGAGCCAATAAAGTTGTGATTGCGATCAAACTGCCAACTGTGATTGACCCGTCTATCGCGAGGTGTCCACCAATTCCGTATGCAATTGCAGTTGCTAGCGCCGCAATACTTATAAGAGCAATAAAAAAGAAAGTATTTAACATCGCCATTGAAATACCAATATCAGCAACTCTGCGGGCTTTCTTTTTAAACACCGCAGATTCCTGATCCATATTGCCGTACAGCTTCACCAGCAGCGCACCGGATACATTAAATCGCTCTGTCATCGTTGAGGACATTTCCGCATTTAATTCATATGAATCGCGGGTGTAGCCCTGCAAACGACCACCAATCCATTTGGTAGGCGCCAGAAAAACCGGAAGTAACAGAAGCGAGGCAACCGTAATCTGCCAGCTAAGGGCCAACATCGTTCCAACTACAAGAATTAGCGTCAATACGTTGCTGATGATTCCGGAAAATGTTGATGTGAATGCGCGCTGTGCACCGATAACATCGGAATTGATGCGAGAGATTAACGCTCCCGTTTGAGTACGAGTGAAGAAGGCTATCGATTGTTCTTGAACATGGCGAAAGACTTGAGATCGCAAGTCATAAATGAGACCTTCGCCGATTTTCGATGAAATCCAACGCACCACAATATTTACCGCTGCCGTCAAAATCGCAAGAACCGCAACCGCAATAGCCATAGTGGTAACGAGCGCACGATCCTTTGGGATCACACCCTTGTCTATTAACTCTCGCAGCAAAAGTGGAGTGGCTATAGTTAAAAAAGCATCTGCTATCAGGCAGAAGAGAAAAAGTACGAAAGTAGATTTATATGGGATTGCATAAGCAAAGATGCGTTTCAATGTACCTGGCTTAAGCTTTGCGCTCTTTACAGATTGATCTGAACTCAAAGTTCGAAGCGCCATCCAGCCCGCATGCATGGACACTTGGAGCTCCGATCAATAGAAGAATTTAAACTGTAAAACCTAGCGCGCGAAGTTGTTCGCGACCATCATCAGAGATCTTATCTGGACCCCAAGGTGGCATCCATACCCAGTTAATTTTCACATCAGAAGTTAAAGGAGCTAACGCCTGTCTGGTTTGATCCTCAATAACATCTTGCAGAGGACACGCAGCCGAGGTCAAAGTCATATTCAAGACAGCGATGTTGTTTTCATCGACCATAACATCGTAAATTAAACCGAGGTCTACGACATTTATGCCGAGCTCTGGATCAACTACATCCTTCATTGCCTCTGTTACATCATCGACCGCTGCGACCATTTTTAAACCTCTCTCCGTTAATTATTCTAGTTCAGATTTTGCCTGGGCTTGAACACTGGCATCTTTAAAGGCCATCCAACCCAAGAGTGCGCATTTGATACGCGCTGGATACTTTGAAACACCTGCCAGCGCTATCGCATCCTCAAGGATAGATTCGTCACCACTGATGGTCCCCTTGCTCTGCATCAGAGCAACAAAATTCTCATGAATCGCATACGCCTCAGTTATTGTCTTACCAAGTAAGAGATCAGTGAGAATAGAAACGCTAGCCTGCGAGATCGAACATCCGACGCCATCCCAAGTTATGTTGGTAATCACTTGGTCTTTTATAGTTAAATTCAGGTCAATCTCATCGCCACATGATGGATTTACATGGTGAACTTGGGCATCAAAAGTTGCAGCCAATTTCTTGTTTTGGGGTCTCTTGTAGTGATCCAAGATGACTTCTTGATAAAGGTTGTCTAACTCCATTATGCAAAGTATTTCTGTGCATTAATTGTTGCAGCTACCAAAGAATCAATATCTGCTTGATCGTTATATAAATACAAAGACGCCCTAGTTGTTGCCGGCACACCCATTTTGCGGGTCAGTGGCCAAGCGCAGTGGTGACCCGTACGAACTGCGATTCCTGCACTATCTAAATACTGACCTAGGTCATGAGGATGTATTTCCCCCAACGTAAATGCAATTGCACTGCCACGAAGATGCGTGTCCGTTGGACCAACTATGCGCAATTGATCTATCTCTTGCAATTTACCCAAGGTGTATCTGGTTAAAGCAACTTCGTGTTTGTAGATATTTTCCATACCGATATTGCTCAAATAATTCAGGGCAGCACCTAGCCCAACTATCTGCGCCATATTTGGTACACCTGCTTCAAATTTGCGTGGTGCTGGGGCCCATGTTGCATCGGTCATTGTCACGGTTTCAATCATCGAACCACCAAATAAGAATGGTGGGAGATCAGCCAGTAAATCAGATCGACCCCAAAGAACTCCGACTCCTGTTGGACCAACTGTTTTGTGGCCGGAAAAAACCAGGAAATCTATATCAAGTTCTCTTACATTTACCGGCATATGTGGAACTGATTGGCATGCATCGAGAATCAATATTGCCCCGACTTCATGGGCACGCTTAACTAAGTCCGTCAATGGATTAACAGTTCCAAGAACGTTTGATTGATGCGTTATTGCGACAACTTTTGTGCGATCTGTAATAACGCTAGTGATATTTGATAGATCTAAACGTCCAGATGGGTCTACTTCAAACCATTTCAAAACTGCACCAGTACGTTTTGCAAGTTGTTGCCAAGGAATCAGGTTTGCGTGATGTTCCATCTCGGTGACCACGATCTCGTCACCTGCCTTAATTTGGAAGCGATTGCCTGAAGATGCGCTGCCGATCGAATACGCCAATAAATTTAGCGCCTCCGTTGAACTCTTTGTAAAAACTATCTCTTCAGTAGCCCCGCCTAAGAATTTCGCGACTATTTCACGAGCGCTCTCGATTGCGTCTGTTGCTTCCTCGGCCAACTGATGCGCACCGCGATGTGCTGCGGCATTGTGGTTTCGGTAAAAATTAGATTCGGCATCGATCACAGAATTTGGCTTCTGACTTGTGGCCCCGCTATCGAGATAGACCAACTTTTTGCCACCACGAATAGTCCGATCAAAAATCGGAAAATCTTTACGGATGACGCCAGGGTCTAAAGTCATAAGGTTTACGCGCTTACGTACTCCGCATACCCATTCGCTTCTAACTTATCTGCAAGCTCAGGTCCACCTTCTTCAACAATTTTGCCATTTGCAAATACGTGAACGAAATCCGGTTGGATGTAACGCAAAATACGTGTGTAATGCGTAATCAAAAGAACACCGATGTTTTCTGTGGCTTTCGCACGATTGACACCCTCAGAGACAATTCGTAGCGCATCAACATCGAGCCCTGAATCTGTTTCATCAAGTATTGCAATCTTTGGCTTAAGCAATTCCAATTGCATAATTTCGTGACGCTTCTTTTCACCGCCAGAGAATCCTTCATTGACATTGCGTTGGGCAAATGATGGGTCCATGTTAAGTGCTTCCATAGCTGATTTAACTTCGCCGACCCAAGTACGTAGTTTTGGTGCTTCGCCACGCAAAGCAGTTACTGCCGTGCGCAAGAAATTAGATACAGATACTCCGGGAACTTCAACTGGATACTGCATCGCTAGGAACAAGCCAGCCTTGGCACGTTCATCGACAGTCATCTCAAGTACATCTTGGCCATCAAGAGTGACTGTTCCGCCAGTGATGTTGTACTTAGGATGACCCGCGATTGAGTACGCAAGGGTTGATTTACCTGAACCATTTGGTCCCATGATTGCGTGAGTTTCTCCAGACTTGATCGTTAGATCAACACCTTTCAAAATTTCAACGGCACCATTTTCGGTATCGACTGAGACCTTAAGGCCGCGAATTTCTAATGTACTCATCAACTTTCCTCGCTACGCATCTACCGTGACGGAGTCTCCGTCAACGATTACTGAATAAACTTTCACTGGAGCAACTGCTGGAGGCGTGAGCGCCTCCCCTGTACGTAAATCGAACTCGGCGCCATGCAACCAACATTCAATTTTAAAATCTGTAACGTCTCCTTCGGCCAGCGAGGCATCGGAATGAGAACAAGTATCGTCAATAGCAAATACTTGATCCTGAACGCGAGTCACGCATATGGAACGACCGTTTTTCTCAAGTTTGACGGGTTTTCCTGGAGTTAGCGAAGCAAATGAAAGATCACTCATTTATGCGCCCGCCTTGGCGAGTTCATCATCGATACGATCCATCAATCTGGTTTGAATCTCTTCTTGACCAATCTCAGAGATGATTTCGTTGAAGAAGCCACGTACTACTAGACGTCGCGCATCAGCCAAATTGATTCCGCGAGACATTAAGTAGAAGAGTTGTTCATCATCAAAACGCCCAGTTGTACTGGCATGTCCTGCCCCAACAATTTCACCAGTTTCAATTTCAAGGTTAGGAACTGAATCAGCGCGAGCTCCATCAGAGAGAAGCAGGTTGCGATTAAGTTCGTAAGTATCTGTACCTTCAGCTGCTGCGCGAATAAATACATCACCGATCCAGACAGTATGTGCCTGGTCTCCGGCTAGCGCCCCTTTGTAGTTAACGCGTGATTTAGCGTTGGGTACTTTGTGATCAACAAACATACGATGTTCGAAGAATTGTCCAGAAGTTGCGAAGTAAACCCCAAAGAGTTCACAAGATGCGCCAGGACCAGCAAATTCAACGGTTGGTAATAAGCGAACTAGGGATCCGCCGATGGTTACGACAACTGATTTGAAGTTGGCATCGCGTTCAACGATTGCGTGTTGGCGGCCCGCATGGACAGTCTTAGATGACCATTCTTGGAGTGATACCAAAGTCAGACTGGCACCTGCAGCGACATGAATTTCCATATCTTCGGCTAAGTGCGTATCTCCTGTGTTTTCAATGATGACCGTTGCTCGTGCATGGTTCGCAACGTTTATCTGAACTCTTGCGAATTCTGCGCTAAGTAAATCACCGGCTGTTCGTCCCAAAATAATTGGTTCGGCAACTTCGGTATTTGCGCTGATGGTTAATACGGCAACGTCTCTTGCTGCTTCACGGATTCGTCCAACGATAGCGTCATCGCTTTCAGATAAAGCTGGTGCATCAGAGACAGATTTTAATTCAAATGAAACGCCTGTGGCTTTGGAGCCAGTAAGGGTAAGGGAATGTCTATCGGCAACGACTGCGCTGCCATCATGCATTCCACCCAAGCGTTTGAGCGGTGTGAAGCGCCAAGCTTCTTCGCGCCCGGTAGGCGTTAGGTAATTGGTGGTAAGGGTTGTCATTAACCAACAGCGCCTTCCATTTGCAATTCGATCAAACGGTTTAACTCAAGGGCGTATTCCATTGGAAGTTCGCGAGCAATTGGTTCGATGAATCCACGAACGATCATCGCCATCGCTTCATCTTCAGTTAGACCACGCGACATCAAATAGAAAAGCTGATCATCACTGATCTTTGAAACGGTTGCTTCGTGACCCATTGAGACATCGTCTTCACGAATATCAACGTATGGATAAGTATCTGAACGAGAAATCGTGTCGACCAAAAGTGCATCACATTTAACAGTGCTCTTTGAGTGATGTGCTCCTTCTTGTACCTGAACCAAGCCACGGTAAGAAGTGCGACCGCCACCGCGTGCTACAGACTTTGAGATTACAGAAGAAGATGTGAATGGAGCAGCATGAACCATCTTGGCTCCAGAGTCTTGGTGTTGTCCAGGACCAGCAAAAGCCAAAGACAAAGTTTCACCCTTAGCGTGTGGACCCATCAACATAACTGCTGGATATTTCATGGTGACCTTGGATCCAATGTTGCCATCGACCCATTCCATGGTTGCACCTTCAGCACAAGTAGCGCGCTTGGTAACTAAGTTATAAACGTTGTTAGACCAGTTTTGAATCGTTGTGTAACGAACGCGTGCGCCCTTTTTAACAATAATTTCAACAACTGCAGAGTGCAGTGAATCTGATTTGTAGATTGGGGCAGTACAGCCTTCTACATAATGGATATATGAATCTTCATCAGCAATAATCAAGGTGCGCTCGAACTGACCCATATTCTCGGTATTGATTCGGAAATATGCCTGTAAAGGAATGTCTACATGCACGCCTTTTGGAACATAGATAAATGAACCACCAGACCAAGCAGCAGTGTTTAGCGCTGCAAACTTATTATCTCCAACTGGAATAACGGATGCGAAATACTCTTTGAATAGCTCTGGGTGTTGCTTTAATCCGCTATCGGTATCAAGGAAAATAACGCCCTGCTTTTCCAAATCTTCACGAATTGAGTGATAAACAACTTCAGACTCGTATTGCGCTGCGACACCTGAAACTAAGCGCTGTTTTTCCGCTTCTGGAATACCTAAACGATCGTATGTATTTTTGATTTCCTCAGGTAGATCATCCCAAGTTGCTGCCTGCTTCTCGGTTGAGCGCACGAAGTACTTGATGGTGTCGAAGAAAATTCCGGTTAGATCAGAACCCCATGATGGCATTGGCTTCTTCTCGAAGAGTGAAAGCCCCTTTAGACGCATATCTAGCATCCACTGTGGTTCATCTTTCTTTGAAGAAATATCGCGAACGACTTCATCGTTGATTCCACGTCGTGAATTAGCGCCGGCATCATTGCCGTCAGACCAACCGTATTCGTAGTTTCCGAGACCATCTAGTTCTGGATGTGCAGTTGTCATTACCGCGCCTTTCCGGCTGTTTGAGGTTGCTTGCTTTGGATATTTGTTTGGTTGGGAATATAAGTTGTGCAGACGCCATCGCCATGAGCGATAGTCGCTAGGCGCTGTACGTGAGTGCCTAACAATTTAGAAAATGCCTCTGTTTCAGCTTCGCAAAGTTGTGGGAACTCTGCTGCGACGTGTGCAATCGGGCAGTGATGTTGACAGAGCTCTTCACCGTTACCGCGCGGTCCCACTGTCGCTGCATATCCTTGCTCGCTGAGAAAAGTTGCTAAGGCATCAATCTTCTTTGAGCCCTTACCGATTAACGCAGTCGCTTTACGTTCGATGTCATCTGCGCGAGATTGTGCAAAGGCTGTAACTAAATGCTCACCAGATTGCGCTGACATAAATTTAAGCGCTGCAACGGCTAGGTCATCGTAAGAATGTTCAAATTTTTCTCGACCCGAATCAGTCATTACAAAAACCTTTGATGGGCGACCACGACCACGAGTTGAAGAGATGCGAGGTTCGCGTGCTTCCAGAATTGAATCGGCGACTAGAAGATCTAGGTGGCGGCGAATTCCGGCAGATGTGAGTCCTAGGCGCTCGCTTAGCGCGGCAGCCGTTGATGGACCATTTTCAAGAACCGAGCGGGCGACCGCATCGCGAGTGCGTGGATCATCGCTAGTTTTGAGTGCTGACCCTGGACTTAATTTCACAACACTATTGTGTCGTAATTCGCTCGCGCTTTCCACTTGGGCGCGGGCAGCTAGGTCATAGGCTTAGGCCATGACGTTCAGACGGCTCATTTATGGACTTCTTCTCATATTACAGGCAGCACTGATTTTGACCGGTGGCGCCGTCCGATTAACTGGTTCGGGCTTGGGTTGTCCTACTTGGCCAGAATGCACGCCAGGTTCATACACTCCAGTGCCCCATCAGGCAGAAGGTCAATTACACGCCTGGATTGAATTTGGAAATCGGCTACTTACTTTTGGGCTCGTTGCGGTGTCACTTATAGTTTTGGCACACGTATTAATTACCAAACGCCGTGATTTGCGATTGCTCGCAGCCGGACAACTTCTTGGAATTTTAGGACAAGGCGTTCTCGGTGGAATTACAGTTCTAACCGACTTACATCCGTTGCCAGTTGCATGTCATCTTTTGCTTTCAATCGTTTTGGTAGCCGCGGCTGTTTCTCTTTATGATCGCCGCGAATTTCCGGTTAAGAAGTTAACTATTGACGATCGTTTGAATTCTGCGCTATCGCGATCACATATATTATTTGCATTTGTCGTGATAGTTCTGGGAACACTAGTAACGGGTAGCGGTCCACATGCTGGTGATGAGAAAGCACAACGTTTTGGATTCGATATTCGGAGTGTTTCCATACTTCACGCCGATGCGGTCATTGCCCTTTTCGGTTTAACTCTTGCCCTTTTTGTAGCGTTTCGTGGAAACCAAATAGTTAAAAAACGAATTTTCATGTTTACAGCGATAGCACTTGCCCAAGGACTAATCGGCTACATCCAATACTTCACCGGAATTCCCGAAATACTCGTGGCCGCTCATCTATTGGGGGCTGCTTTGGTTTGGATCGCAGCGTGGCGTATCCGTTTAGCAATCACAACAGGAGAGATGAAATAATGAGCACACTACAGAATTGGTCAGAAATTGATGACCTTGCAGTTGCCCACGCCCGCGCACTCGCCATGGATGCAGTGCAGAACGCTGGTCACGGACATCCGGGTACTGCAATGTCCCTTGCTCCCGTTGCCTACAATCTCTTTCAACGTCATCTTGTTCATGATCCTGCAGATCCAAATTGGCTTGGTCGCGACCGATTTGTACTCTCTTGCGGTCATTCATCTCTGACTCTTTATACTCAATTATTTTTCAGCGGCTACGGAGTTGAAATAAGTGATTTGAAAGCGTTCCGCACCTGGAACTCATTAACTCCTGGCCATCCCGAATTTGGCCACACTGCGGGTGTTGAAATGACAACCGGTCCCTTAGGTGCTGGTGTTGCAACTGCAGTTGGCATGGCAATGGCTGCTCGATACGAACGTGGCCTACTTGATCCAGAAGCGCCGGCGCAAACATCTATTTTCGATCATGCAATCTGGGTAATTTGCTCAGATGGTGATCTTCAAGAAGGCGTAAGTGCGGAGGCCTCATCTCTTGCTGGAACACAAGAACTTGGCAATCTGAAAATAATTTATGATGACAATCGAATATCGATCGAAGGCGATACGCATGTTGCATTCACTGAAGATGTGTCAGCTAGATATCGTGCTTACGGTTGGAACGTTATTGATGTGCCTGCAGCTAAAGATGGCAACGTAGATCTAGTTCAACTTGATGCCGCGATAATTTCGGCAAAAACTGAAAACACTAAGCCGACACTAATTCGTATGAAATCCGTTATCGCATGGCCCGCACCTAACGCTCGCAACACCGCTGAATCACACGGTTCAGCTTTGGGCGCAGATGAAATAGCTGAAACAAAGAAAATGCTTGGTTTAGATCCAGCAGAGAATTTTGCAATGCCTGCCGAAATTCTTAAGCATGTGCGAGCGGTGAAAGAACGTGGTGCGGCAGCACATAAGGATTGGGATGAAAAATTCAATATTTGGAAGAAGACCAATCCTGATCGCGCAGACCTTTTGCAACGCCTAATCAGTGCAGAGTTGCCGGATGGATGGGACTCACAACTACCGCAATATCCAGCAGGCAAAGATGTTGCAACACGTAAAGCATCCGGTGAAACAATCGCTGCGCTTGCAAAAGTCCTCCCAGAATTCTGGGGTGGATCAGCCGATTTAGCTGGAAGCAATAACACGACCATTAACAGCGCCGGGTCATTCTTACCTGCATCCAGTGAAATGACTGGAGCAAATCCATACGGGCGAATGATTCACTTCGGCATTCGTGAACATGCGATGGGATCGATTGTTAATGGCATAGCGCTACATGGTTTATCTAGATCATTCGGTGGCACATTTGCAGTCTTCAGTGATTACATGCGTCCTGCAGTTCGCTTGTCAGCAATAATGGATCTTCCTAGTATTTTCATTTGGAGCCACGATTCAATTGGTTTGGGTGAAGACGGTCCAACGCATCAACCTGTCGAACATCTTGCATCGCTGCGCGCTATTCCTAACTTTGCTGTGGTTCGCCCAGCCGATGCCAACGAAGTTCGTGAAGCTTGGAAATCAATTTTGCGTCGCAGAAAGCCTGTAGGTCTCTTACTCTCACGCCAAAACCTTCCGGTTGTGGACCGAACTACTCATGGCGCGGCCGACCTAGTTGATAAAGGCGCATACATACTCAAAGAATCTGAAGGCGCCGCCGATGTTGTATTAATTGCAACAGGATCTGAAGTTTGTATTGCGCTATCTGTTCAGGAAATCTTGGCAGGTAAATCAATTCGCACCCGCGTGGTCAGTGCGCCTTGCTTGGAATGGTTTAACGAACAAACCCCGGCATACCGAGAGAGCGTTCTTCCAAAGGATGTGCGCTTGAAGGTCAGTATC
>CAITKS010000114.1 GCA_903893085.1 uncultured Actinomycetes bacterium
AATGTCACTGACTCAGTCAATTACAGATCTCATTTCGCCAGCGGTTACTGATGCTGGTTTTTATCTCGAAGAAGTCCTAATCGCATCTCCCGGAAGCCATCGCACTGTTACATGCGTTGTAGATGGACCAACTCCGCTAAACCTTGATCAAGTCACCGTAGTTTCACGGATAATTTCCGAGCTCCTAGATGCTGATGATTTCATGGGCGAGACCCCGTTTACTCTGGAAGTAACTTCACCCGGTGTCGATCGTCCACTTACTGAAGTACGCCATTGGACCAAGAATCTAACTCGTCTAATCAAAACAACTTTAAATGATGGAACCATAATTACTGGTCGCCTAACTGAGTTTGATGAAACAAACGCGACTTTAGTTGAAAACATCAAGGGAAGAATTAAGAACCATACCGTCGCTTTCAGCGATGTTAAGCGCGCAGTTGTTGAAATCGAATTCAATCGTAAAGACGCAATCGATGAATAAATCACAGGTAGATGTTGAAGCCCTTATCGCGCTTGCATCTCATAAAGAGATTCCGCTTGAGCAGTTGATTACTGAGATCGAGGCTGGAGTTCTTGAAGCGTATTACCAAACGTTAGAACCTAAGCGTCAGGCTCGCGCTGCAATTGACCGCGAGACTGGTGAGATTTCAATTCTGGTTCCTACTTTCAATGAAATTGGAGAACGTATCGCCGAGGATCGCGATGAACCAGAAGGCTTTGCGCGAACTGTTACTTCTACGGTTAGGCAAGTAATTAAATTAAAGATGCGCGCTACAAATGACGCGGAAATTGTCGGCGAATTTAGCGCATCTGTTGGAGATGTAATTTCAGGAATTGTTCAACAGGGTCGTGACCCAAAGATGATCAACGTTAATTTAGGTCGCGTCGAAGGTCGTATACCGCCACAAGAACAAGTACCAGGTGAGGTTTATAACCATGGTGATCGCATTAAATGTTTTGTAGTTGAAGTAAAGCAAGGTTTGAAGGGTCCAGAAATTATGCTCTCGCGAAGCCACCCTGCTTTGGTTAAGCAGTTATTTGCACTTGAAGTACCTGAGATTAAAGATCGCATCGTAGAAATAATGGAAGTTGCTCGCGAAGCAGGCCATCGCACAAAAATTGCGGTGCGTTCACATCGTGCGGGCGTTTCCGCGAAGGGTTCTCTTATTGGACCAATGGGCGCGCGCTCACGTGCGGTTATGGATGAACTTCACGGAGAGAAAATAGATATCGTTGATTGGTCAGAAGATCCTGCAGAATTTGTTGCGCAAGCGCTGGCGCCTGCCAAAGTTGCAAAAGTTGAAATCGTTGATTTAGCAATGCGTTCTGCAAGAGTTACAGTCCCTGACTATCAACTATCTCTTGCAATTGGAAAAGATGGTCAGAACGCTCGACTGGCTGCGCGCTTGACCGGTTGGCGTATCGACATCCATCCAGACACCCCTGCTAGCTAAGTAATCTCACCCATTTACGCACGTATTTAGGTTAAATCGAGCGAGTTCGCTATCCTTACCACTTGTTGAAGGTGAAAGAAATGGCGCTAATGCGATCAAGTATCCAGTCGATACGTACTTGCATTGTTTGTCGTAAATCTGAAAACCCTTCACAACTATTGCGAGTTAACTGCATTGCTGGGGAGATAATTCCGACACAAGGCAGAAAATCTCACGGTAGAGGAGCGTGGTTGCACATCGAGTGCGGATACGTTGCTATAGAACGGAAAGCGTTTAAGTGGGCCTTCAAGCTCGAGCAAGCGCCAGATGTTTCAAAATTTACAACGTTCCTAAAGGAACGTTTCACAGATATGGATGCGAAAGATATGAAACTCAAATGAGCTCGTTCAGATTATGAGGTCGTACAACTAAGGCTCGCATCCCTAGATAAATATCTAGAATAAAGATTGCGGGCCAAGACAGGAGAAATGTGTCAAAGGTCCGCGTACATGAGTTGGCAAAACAACTCGGTATGGAGAGCAAGGTTGTTCTTGCAAAACTCCAAGA
>CAITKS010000115.1 GCA_903893085.1 uncultured Actinomycetes bacterium
GAAAATAATCGCCCCTATGGAGACGGTGTTGTAATCGGAACAGCGACTGTCGATGGCCGTCCAATCGCTTTGTACTCACAAGATTTCACAGTAATGGGCGGCAGCCTCGGTGAAGTACATGCTGAAAAAATTGTAAAGATTGCGGAATTCGCACTAAAGAGCGGCATTCCATTAATTGGTATTAACGATTCTGGCGGAGCTCGTATCCAAGAAGGCGTCGCATCTCTAAACGGATACGGCAAAATCTTCAGGCTAAATACGCGTTCTTCTGGCGTGATTCCTCAGATCTCATTGATTCTTGGTCCCTGTGCTGGTGGATCTGCTTACTCTCCTGCGTTAACCGATTTCACAGTGATGGTAAATGAAACTTCACATATGTTTATTACTGGTCCAGATGTCATTAAAACGGTAACCGGTGAAGATGTTGGAATGGAAGAACTTGGCGGTGCGTTAACTCACAACACGCGCTCAGGAAATGCGCACTACTTAGCGGATAGCGAAGCTGATGCGATTGATTATGTAAAGGCACTTCTTTCTTATCTTCCTTCAAATAACATGGATGCTTCACCTCACTTGCCTCCGACTCAGACTTTAGAAGAAAGCGCTGAAGATGCAGCGTTAAATCATTTGATTCCGGACAGTCCAAACCAGCCATATGACATGAAAACTTTAATCACAACGCTAGTTGATGAAGGCGAATTTCTAGAAGTCCACGCTTTATATGCTCCTAATATTGTTGTTGGATTTGCGCGAATTGAAGGCGAATCTGTTGGCATTATCGCTAATCAACCATCACAGTTGGCGGGCACTCTAGATATTAATTCCAGCGAAAAGGCTGCGCGATTCCTTCGTTTCTGCGATGCATTTAATATCCCAATTCTTACTTTGGTAGATGTTCCGGGTTTCATGCCTGGTACCGAGCAGGAATGGAACGGAATTATTCGCCGCGGCGCTAAATTGCTATATGCCTACGCTGAAGCATCTGTTCCGCTTGTAACTCTAATTACACGTAAGGCATACGGTGGTGCGTTTATCGTTATGGGATCTAAATACTTAGGCAGTGATATCAACTTCGCATGGCCAAGTGCAGAAATTGCCGTTATGGGCGCACAGGGCGCAGTTAACATTTTGTATCGTAAAGAGATTGCAGATGCTAAGGATCCAGAGAAAGTTCGCGCTGAATTAGTCTCTGATTACACCGAAACACTCTCTAATCCATATGCAGCCGCTGAACGTGGCACCATCGATAGCGTTATCGAACCGCATCAGTCACGTGCGTACATAACAAAAGCTTTCCGCACACTTAAGACCAAGCGAGACACTTTGCCTGCTCGCAAGCATGGAAATATTCCGCTCTAATGAAATTCACAGTCACTTCTGGAAATCCAAGTACTGAAGAGTTATCGGCTTTAAAGGCGGCTCTAGATCGCCACGTGCTTCAGGATTTAAAGCCAGTTATAAAGCGAAGCGTCTTCGCTCTTCCACAATTGCGACAACCGTTGCCACATCAAATTACTTTTGGTGCACGGAGAAAATCGAAATAATGCCGAAGATTGTCCTTGCTTCACAATCGACTTCACGTCGCCGTTTATTGGAAGGCGCGGGTATAGAGCTGACCGTAATGGTTAGTCATGTAGATGAAGAGACTGAATTTTTCAATGCGATGGCACCCGCGGATATGGTGATTGCGTTGGCAGTAACTAAGGCGCATACGGTTCGCGAGCAAGTTGATTTTCCAGCAATTATTATTGGTTGTGATTCCACATTTGATGTTGACGGAATTTCTTTTGGTAAGCCCGGAACTCCTGAGATTGCGAAAGAACGTGCACAGGCAATTAGTGGACGTAGTGGACTTCTACATACGGGTCACTGCATTATCGATACCGTACAAGGTAGAGAAATTGCGGACCGAGTAACCACCAAAGTAACTTTTTCCAAAATGAGCGAATCAGAAATTGATGATTACATCGCATCGGGTGAGCCGCTACATGTGGCTGGAGGTTTCACACTGGATGGTTTTGGATCGCCATTTATCCCAGTAATTGAAGGTGATTACACAAATGTGGTCGGGATTTCAATGCCCTTTTTGAGATCTGCAATGGCGCAACTTGGTTACTCTTGGCCAGAAGTAAAGGAGATGCGATGAAACGCGTTCTGATAGCAAATCGCGGTGAAATTGCCGTACGTGTTATTCGCGCTTGCCGTGATCACGGTATTGAAAGCGTTGCCGTTTACTCCGAAGAAGATCGCGATGCCATACATACAAAAAGTGCGGACTTTGCTTTTTCCCTAAATGGAACTACTGCAACTCAGACGTATTTAGATATCAAGAAAATCATTAAAGCTGCAAAAGATTCTGGTGCCGATGCAGTTCACCCGGGATACGGTTTTCTTTCAGAGAATGCAGATTTTGCGCAAGCCGTAATTGACGCTGGTCTAATTTGGATTGGGCCGCCACCCGCTGCAATTAGCGCACTCGGAGACAAAGTTTCTGCACGTCGAATCGCAGCAAAGGCAGGTGCACCACTCGTTGCCGGAACAAAAGATCCAGTGGCAGGTCACGAAGAAGTAATTGCTTTTGCAAAAGAACATGGTCTGCCTGTTGCAATAAAGGCAGCCTTTGGTGGCGGAGGCCGCGGATTAAAAGTCGCTCACACAATGGAGGAAATCCCAGAACTCTTTGCATCCGCCGTGCGCGAAGCGATTGCTGGTTTTGGCCGTGGCGAATGTTTTGTAGAACGCTATTTGGATAAACCACGCCACGTGGAAACTCAAGTTTTAGTTGATAAGCATGGCCACGCCGTTGTTGTGAGCACTCGTGATTGCTCGTTGCAACGTCGCCACCAAAAGTTGGTAGAAGAAGCCCCTGCCCCATTCCTAACGGATGCCCAGAATGAAGAGCTTTACCGTTCCAGCAAAGCCATCATGAAAGAGGCTGGCTACATCGGTGCTGGCACTTGCGAATTTCTCATCGGTTTAGATGGAACTATCTCTTTCTTGGAAGTTAATACTCGCCTGCAAGTTGAGCACCCAGTAAGTGAAGAAGTAACCGGTATTGACTTGGTACGCGAACAATTTCGAATCGCAATGGGTGAGAGCTTGGGATTCGATGATCCGCAAATTCGTGGACATTCTCTTGAGTTTCGCATCAATGGCGAAGATCCAGGGCGTTCTTTCCTTCCTGCACCTGGCCGAATTACCCAATGGAATTTGCCAACTGGTCCAGGTGTTCGCATCGATGCCGGCTTTAAGAACGGTGACACAATCGGTGGCAACTTCGATTCACTGCTCGCTAAGTTAATCGTTACAGGCGCAACACGTGAGCAAGCCATTGAACGTGCGCGTCGCGCTCTGGCCGAATTCGAAGTTACTGGCTTAGCCACTGCGATTCCATTTCACCGCGCCATCTTGGAAGATCCCGCTTACACCAAAGATTTTAAGGTCTATACAAGTTATATAGAAAATGAATTCAAGAACGAAATACCTGCATTTGTGGCAACTGCTATTCCAGTTACGACACGAGTTGCGGCAGATCATTTAGTTGCTGAAGTAAATGGCAAGCGTTTTGAAGTTAAGCTCCACACCCCCGAACCTGTTGTAAAGCGTCACCGCGCTAAAGCATCAAAGATTGGTGGAGCAAGTGGAACAGGTTTAACTAGCCCAATGCAAGGAACAGTTGTAAAGATTGCTGTAACTGATGGGCAGAGCGTTGAAATTGGAGATTTAATTATCGTGCTTGAGGCGATGAAAATGGAACAGCCACTAACTGCGCATAAAGCAGGCAAGGTCACAAATATAAAAGCAGTGATCGGTGAAACCGTCTCTAGCGGCACTGTACTTTGTGACATTATCGACGCATAGTTTCATCTGCAATTCCCAACTCGATTTAATCTCGTTAGGCTGTACTAATGAACGCCGAACTGCTGGCCGAGGTGCAGGCATGGATCGCAGATGATCCTGATCAAAAAACTGCAGCCCAATTAACCGCGCTAGTTGCTGCAGGCGATGAGATAACTTTAAGAAAGCACTTTTCAGGTTTTCTACAATTCGGAACTGCGGGACTTCGTGGTCCGATCGGGCCTGGCCCATCTTGTATGAACCGTGCAGTTGTTGGACGTACTGCTGCCGGTATCGCCTCATATATGAAAGCACGCGGGATGAATCGCGTAGTCATTGGCCGAGATGCACGTTACGGATCGGAAGATTTCACCCAAGAAAGTGCTGAAATATTTGCGGGAGCAGGATTTGAAGTATTTGTTCTGCCGCGGCCACTGCCAACACCTGTCTTAGCTTTTGCAACAGCCGAACTCAAATGTGATGTTGGTGTGATGGTCACAGCCAGCCATAATCCTCCGCAAGATAATGGCTACAAAGTTTATGTTGGCCCAACCGCTGATGGAATTGATTACAACGCATCACAAATCATTAGCCCAACAGACGGATTAATTGCCAAAGAGATTTCCGCAATAAAGTCACTGGCAAAACAACCTCGTGGCGCAAAGTGGACCGTGCTCGGTGAAGAAGTTGTCTCTGAATACGTTCGACGTACGGCGCTGCTTGCAAATAATCCTGGTGACTTAAAAGTTGTTTACACCGCCATGCACGGAGTTGGCACAGAGACTTTGCAGCGCGTTTTCAATCA
>CAITKS010000116.1 GCA_903893085.1 uncultured Actinomycetes bacterium
ACCGAAACCAAAAACCGCATCACTTCTTTCAACAATGACGCTGGACACCATCACAATTGATGACGCGCTAAAACTTCTTTCACTGCCACGTATTCTCGGCACAAACTCCGCCGGTGAAGACATCACAATTCAAAATGGTCGCTATGGTCCTTATCTAAAAGCCGGCGTAGATTCCCGCACACTTACAAGTGAAGACCAACTCTTCTCACTGTCACTTGATGAAGCCTTAGAAATTTACTCAAAGCCAAAAGAGCGCCGTCGCGGTGTTGCTAAGCCACCGCTTAAAGAACTTGGGAAAGATCCAGCAACCGAAAAAGAAGTTATCGTAAAAGACGGTCGCTTTGGTATGTATGTCACCGATGGCGAAACTAATGCAACGCTTCGCCGTGGTGACACACTTGAGGCGCTAACAATCGAACGCGCCCTTGAACTTCTTGCTGGCCGCCGTGCATGGGAAGCTGAAAATGGCCCATCACCAAAGAAATCACGCAAGAAAGCCGCCAAAGTAAAGGCGGGTGATAGCGCCCCATCGCTTACCAAGAATACGATTAAGAAAGCGGCAACAAAGAAGAAGGCTGCTAAAAAAGCGACCGGCAAAGCCGCAAAGAAAGCCGAATAGAGTTAACCCATGACTCGCGAAACTTGGCTAATCACAGGTGGTGCGGGCTATATCGGTACACACATCGCCGACCTGTTTATTCAAGATGGCAAAGATGTAGTTCTGACAGATTCGCTTTATCAAGGACTTGAATCTCGCGTCGCGTACTTGCGTAAGAAACATAACCAAGATATCCCACTTGAAGTTGTCGATATTCGTGATTACACGGCGCTTGAGAATATTCTCAGCAACCAAAGCTTTACAGGCATCGTTCATACCGCAGCGCTTAAGGCTGTTGGCGAATCAGTTGAAAAGCCGGATGAGTACAAGGAAGTTAACTTCACCGCTACTGCCGAATTATTAAAGCTTGCACAAAAATATGGAGTGAAGAAATTCTTATTCTCATCAACTGCTGCTGTCTATGGAAGCCCAGACACTATGGAGCCTTGTAAAGAAAACGGTCCGCTGGCACCTATTTCACCTTACGGTTCTACAAAGTTAGATGCTGAAAGCGAAGTTACAGAGTTCATTAACACACGTGGAAATACAGGCACATCACTGCGCTTCTTTAACGTCGTCGGCAGTGCTGCTCAAGAATTATTGGATAACTCAGTTGAAAACTTGGTTCCTATCGTTTTAGGTAAATTACGAAACGGTGAAGCACCAGTTATTTATGGCACCGATTATCCAACCGAAGATGGCACATGCGTGCGTGATTATGTGGATGTTCGTGACATTGCTGCTGCGCACCTAGTTGCGGCAAATGCGACAAGTGCTATTCCGCCAATTATCAACGTTGGTACTGGTCGTGGTGCTTCGGTGCGAGAGATCATTAAGTTGGTTTTAGATGCGACAAACAAGGCAAATACTGAGGTAATTGAAGCTCCACGTCGTGCAGGCGATCCAGCATTCCTTTGTGCGAATGTGGACCTAGCCGCTAAAGAAATGGGCTTTAAATCTAAATACAGCCTTGAAGAGAGTATCCGCAGCCTCTTTTAAAACTGCTTGAAAGTTACTTTGAGCTGATCTGCTAGTTCTCGGTGACCTCGCTCGCTTAAGTGAATACAGTCAAACAAGTAGTTATCTTGAATCAAGAATTTATCTGGCAGAGTTACCAGTTTAAAAGTTGAAGATTCGTGTTTTTCCAACGCCTTCAAAATTTCTTTGTAATACTTCTCATAACTCTGTCGTTCTAGAAATATCCGGCGATTCTGCAACGCTTGGTGCTGGACCCACATAATCCGCTTGCTCTGCTTTGAAGCCAAGTGAACAACCGCATCTATCTGGTCAGCGATTTCACGACGACTTACTCGAGATTTATAGAGACCAAGTCCGAAGAGAATGTACTTGACGATATTTCGAATTCGAACCTTCATACTTTTAATAGCGCTGTTTAGCATTCCCTCGCTTCGGTATGGCGGTTGGTGCAGCGCAAATTCGGAAGCGAAGTCAATGCCGAATTTGTGTCCTCTATTTACCAGTGATACAGGCCAACCAATTGAAGTTCCAAAATGCAGAATCAACAAGTCTTCATTAGGAAAATCAAGAAGTTCGTTAAGTGCTCTAACAAAAGTGAGACCACCTCTGGTCTCAACCTTAAAATCTATATGTTGTGGTAATTCAGCCTTTAATAAGTAAGGCCAAGATACTTTTTGCGCGTCGCTAAAACTAGAAGCGGCAGATCCGCCAAGTACAGTTATAGATTGTTGGTGCTCCAAGTTGGCTCTCCCTAGCTTGGTCGAGCTATTGCTATGAGCACCGAAATGCTCAGGAACATTTATGCATCTAAACCCGAGGAAATGTTCAACGAGATCACACGCATGCCTGACCATACGGATTAAGTTGGTTGAAAAATCGATTTAATCCTGTGAATTTCTTGCCAAACCCCACCATTTAGCCGATCAGTCACGCCCGATAGACTTACACACATGCCTGCAAGCCTGCCTACCCCTGCCGCCCCCGCGCAGGATGTCACGCGCAGCGTTCTTTCGATCCCCGCATTTCGCAAGCTCTGGAATTCGATGGTCTTCTCATCTTTAGGTGACTGGCTCGGACTTCTTGCAACAACTGCGTTGGCGCAACAACTTTCCGGTGGCTCTTATGCAACTGCAAACTTTGCAATCGCCGGTGTCTTCATCGCGCGCTTATTGCCAGCAGTCTTTCTAGGCCCTATCGCTGGCGTTATTGCAGACCGCTTTGATCGTCGCAAGTTAATGGTCACAGTCGATATCTTGCGCGCTGCTTTGTATGTATCTATTCCAATTGTTAACACCTACATCTGGC
>CAITKS010000117.1 GCA_903893085.1 uncultured Actinomycetes bacterium
GGCAGTGGGCGTTCGCTTAGTTCGCAAGGCTTGCGATGAACCACTTCGTTGGATTGCCGAAAATGCAGGTCTTGAAGGCTATGTTGTTGTTGCAAAGGTTCGCGCACTCAAAGCCCACGAAGGCTTTAATGCTGCAACTGATGTTTACGGCGATCTTGCAAAAGATGGCGTAATCGATCCAGTTAAGGTGACTCGTTCAGCACTTGCAAATGCAGCATCAATTGCCGCGATGTTTATTACAACTGAAGCAGTTGTATATGAGCGTCCAGCAGAAGAAGCTCAAGATGCAGCCGGTGGTCATGGACATTCACATGGACCTGGTGGGCACCACTAATTTGTTATAAAAAACCCCCGCAGACCAATTGGTTTGCGGGGGTTTTTCTATTTTAAATTTATGAAGCTTCGTAAACTTTTGGAAGATCCTTGTTAAGAATTAGCGCGCGATCATCTTCTGATAGACCGCCCCAGATTCCGTAAGGCTCGGCAAGTGCAAGTGCCTGTGCGCGACAAGCAGCGATAACTGGGCAAGATGCGCAGACAGCCTTCGCTGCATTTTCGCGATTGCGTCGACGTGGACCGCGTTCGCCATCTGGATGGAAGAACATTTCGGCAGGCAGCTCACGACAGGCACCCTCGTACTGCCATTCCCAATGATCTGCGATTGGAAGCGGAAGTCGTGACTGTTCAGCCATTTTGATCTCCTTGCCTAGTGAAGCCCCAAACATACAACCGCGCCATAGGTTGTTCAAGTATTTATCGCTCCATAGATTGTTCGTTTCGCCACACCCTGAGCGTGTTTCAAGTGGTGGACTAGTCAAAGACCCGCCACCATAAGCCCATGGAAGAGCTTCTGACCGTGGCAGCGGTTGCCCGCCAAATTGGTGTGGCCCCAGCGACCCTTCGGACATGGGCTCGCCGCTATGGACTCGGCCCATCTGGGCACGAGGCCGGAGAACACCGCAGATATTGCGCCAGCGATTTAGCAAAATTAATTTTGATGCGGCGATTGATTTCAGCAGGTGTTGCACCAGCAGATGCTGCCGAGCAAGCCTTGTCACATAAAGGTGAAGTAAAAGTAGAAAAGATTTTAAAGACATTTGAAGTTCGCCAAGATGTTGTTGAAGCAATCGTAAATGCGGCTAATTCACTTGACCGAAATTTCGTGGAAAGCATCTTGCGAAAAGACCTTGATAAATATGGGGTAATTGATAGTTGGCAAGAAGTGATTGTGCCGGTTCTGATTATTGTGGGCGATGCTTGGGCCGAAACAGGAACAGGTATTGAAGTCGAACATTTACTTTCTGAAACAATTACTGGACTAATGCGCGATCGCTCACTAAGCATTAAGAAACCAATTAATGGTCGCCCGGTCCTCTTAGCGTCCGTTGGCGAAGAATTGCACTGCTTGGCGCTACATGCACTTCATGCCGCCTTGGCTGAGCAAAATATCGAATGCAATTTCTTGGGTGCAAGAACACCAATGGAAGCGTTATCCAACATGGTTTCACGTAGCGCGCCTCCGGCAGTATTTCTCTGGGCGCAACTGCAAAAGAATGGCGATCCAAAATTCTTCCGCGATGTCCCAGCTATAAGACCTGCACCACGATTTATCTTGGGCGGCCCCGGCTGGGATCGCCAAGAATGTGTTGAAGTGGCCTTCGCTGATGATCTAACGCTGGCCTGCCAGGAAATTAAGCAGGCAATCGGGGCTTAATTCTCAAGTTAGACTAGGGCGCTCAACCACAGTACGGGAGGGCTCATGAGCAGCGATAACGACAAAGTCGCGATGCTCGGGCTGACTTACGACGATGTGCTCTTATTGCCAGATGCCTCTGAGGTTGTTCCCAGCGAAGTAAATACCGCCACTTGGTTGACTCGCAATATTTCAATCGCTGTTCCGGTTATCTCATCGGCGATGGACACAGTTACCGAATCTACGATGGCAATTGCTATGGCTAAGGCCGGTGGCATCGGAATCATTCACCGCAATCTGCCAATTGAAGAACAAGTAACCCACGTTAAATTAGTTAAGAACGTTGGATTGGCAGGAGCAGCTGTTGGTGTTGGCGATGATGGTTTTGCGCGCGCCCAAGCTTTGATTGAAGCCGGTGTTGATGTTGTCGTTGTTGATACCGCCCACGGTCATCACCGCGCAGTACTTGATGCTATAGAAAGAATTAAAAAGTTTTCAGCAACAATCGAAATCATTGGCGGTAACGTAGCAACTCGTGCAGGAGCGCAAGCACTCATTAACGCCGGAGCCGATGCGGTAAAAGTTGGTGTTGGTCCAGGATCTATTTGCACAACGCGTGTTGTTGCAGGTGTCGGTGTTCCACAAATTACCGCGATTATGGAAGCCGCTAAAGCATGTAACAAAGCGGGCATTCCGTTAATCGCCGATGGTGGACTTCAATATTCAGGTGACATTGTTAAAGCAATTGTTGCTGGTGCAAACTCCGTGATGCTTGGTTCACTTTTGGCTGGTTGTGAAGAATCACCAGGACAACTTGTCGAAATCGATGGCCGCAAATACAAGGCATACCGCGGCATGGGTTCACTTGGTGCGATGCAATCTCGCGGAGAACAAAAGTCATATTCCAAAGATCGCTACATGCAAGACGATGTTTTATCTGAAGACAAACTTGTTCCTGAAGGTATCGAAGGCAAAGTCGCTTATCGCGGCCCAGTTGCTGATGTTGTGCACCAACTTGTTGGTGGGCTGCGCAGCGGAATGGGTTATGCCGGCGCACCTGATATCGAAACACTGCGCCGTGAAGGTCGCTTGATTCAAATTACCGCCGCAGGGTTACAGGAAAGCCATCCTCACGATGTGCTTCATGTAGCCGATGCCCCTAACTACACCCAGAAAAACTAAGGAGGACGCGCATGGATATCGAGATCGCACCAGGAAAGCGCGCCCGTCAGGCATATTCATTTGACGATATTGCAATCGTTCCCAGCCGTCGCACTCGTAACCCCGAAGATGTTTCAACTGCGTGGCAGATTGATGCTTACAAATTTGATATTCCGATGATGGCTGCACCGATGGATTCCGTTGTATCGCCTGAGACTGCAATTGCGATTGGCAAACTTGGCGGACTTGGAGTTCTAAACCTTGAGGGACTTTGGACTCGCTATGACGATCCCCGAATTCCACTGGGCGAAATTGCATCCATGCCAGATAAGCACGCAACTCGGCGCATGCAAGAAATTTACAGCGCACCAATTCGCCCAGAATTGATTAAAGAACGCATCAAGACAATTCGTGACTCTGGCGTAACAGTTGCAGCTTCCCTTTCGCCACAACGCACTGCCGAACTGCACAAAGCAGTGATCGATGCTGGCGTAGATATCTTCGTAATTCGCGGAACAACAGTTTCAGCAGAGCACGTTGGCAATGATGATTCAGCGCTAAACCTAAAGAAATTTATCTACGAACTAGATGTTCCTGTAATTGTTGGTGGCGTTGCAACTTCAACGGGCGCACTTCACTTAATGCGTGCAGGTGCTGCAGGCGTTCTCGTTGGTTTTGGCGGCGGAGCCGCACATACAACGCGCAAGGTATTAGGAATCGAAGTTCCGATGGCATCTGCTGTCGCTGAAGTTGCCGCAGCCCGTCGTGAATATTTGGATGAATCCGGTGGACGGTATGTTCACGTCATCGCAGATGGTTCAGTCGGTCGCTCCGGTGATATTGCAAAAGCAATTGCAGTTGGTGCAGATGCCGTAATGATGGGTTCTCCACTTGCTAAGGCAACAGAGGCACCTGGACTTGGTTGGCACTGGGGTTCAGAAGCGCACCATCAAGAACTGCCACGTGGTGAACGCGTAAATGTTGGCACCGTTGGCACACTTGCTGAAATCCTTAACGGTCCATCACATACATCTGATGGCTCTATGAACTTATTTGGTGCGCTGCGTCGTGCGATGGCAACTTCTGGTTATTCAGATGTTAAATCTTTCCAGCGCGTAGAAGTCATTATTCACGGGGCTTAAGCATTGAATTCTAAAAGCGGAGTCTTGGTTGTCGATTTTGGTGCGCAATACGCGCAGTTAATTGCACGTCGCGTACGCGAGGCAAATGTTTACTCCGAAATTGTTCCATCACACATCACCGCTGCTGAGGTAAGCGCTAAGAATCCAGCAGCAATTGTTTTATCGGGTGGACCATCAAGTGTTTATGCAGACCATGCTCCAAAATTCGATAGCGCAATCCTGCAACTTGGAATCCCAGTCTTTGGAATTTGTTACGGTTTTCAAGTTATGGCCGCAGCCCTTGGGGGCGTTGTTAGCCAAACAGGTAAATCAGAATTCGGTCGCACTGAAGTAAAAGCCGAGACAAGTTCAAAGATTTTCAAATCTTTGCCGTCATCACAAAGTGTCTGGATGTCACACGGTGATGCGGTTACACAAGCGCCCGCCGGTTTCTCTGTTTGCGCGGTAACTTCAGATACACCTATTGCTGCCTTTGAAGATGCCACAGGTCAAATTGCGGGAGTTCAGTTCCACCCAGAAGTGCTGCACTCTGAACATGGACAAGCAATTCTAAAAAATTGGTTGGTAAACATCGCTGGCTGTAAACCTGAATGGACATCTGGCAACATTGCTGAAAATGAAATTGCTAAAGCTAAAGGGCTGATTGGTAGTAAGCGAGTTATATGTGGACTATCTGGTGGAGTCGATTCAGCCGTGGCTGCAGCAATCATTCAACGCGCAGTCGGTGCTCAATTAACCTGCGTCTTTGTCGATCACGGATTATTACGCAGCGGCGAATCCGAGCAAGTACAGCGTGATTTCGTTGCGGCAACCGGAATTGATTTAGTTGTGGTGGATGCCGTTGAACAATTCTTAACGGCGCTTAAAGGTGTGACTGATCCAGAGACTAAGCGCAAAATTATTGGCCGCGAATTTATCCGATCATTTGAAAAGGCAGCGCGCGATATCGCAGCCGGTGGTGACGTTGAATTCTTAGTACAGGGAACTCTCTATCCCGATGTTGTCGAATCAGGTGGCGGAACAGGTACAGCCAATATCAAATCCCATCACAACGTAGGCGGGTTACCCGATGATCTTAAATTCACTTTAGTTGAACCACTGCGCACTTTATTTAAAGATGAAGTTCGCCAAGTTGGACTTGAACTTGGTTTGCCTGAAGAGATCATTTGGCGCCAACCTTTCCCAGGCCCTGGTCTTGGCATTCGAATCATCGGTGAAGTAACTAAAGATCGCTTAGATCTCTTGCGTCACGCTGATTTAATTGCACGCGAAGAGTTAAAGGCTGCTGGACTTGATCGTAAGATCTGGCAATGCCCAGTTGTTCTGCTGGCTGATGTGCGCAGCGTCGGCGTGCAAGGTGATGGCCGTACTTATGGACACCCAATTGTCTTGCGTCCAGTATCAAGTGAAGATGCGATGACCGCTGATTGGTCACGCATTCCATATGAGACGCTAGAAAAGATTTCTACAAGAATTACCAATGAAGTGCGCGAAGTAAATAGAGTTGTGTTGGATGTGACGAGCAAGCCACCAGGAACCATCGAATGGGAGTAGGAACTCGACTATGAAGATAAATAGTGCGATCTGTGCCCTGGCAATCACCGCGGCATCATTAACATTTACTGGAGCCACAGCATCTGCAGCTGAACGCCCAACTTCAGTTCCGGGTTGTTCTACTCCAAAATCGAAGGCGCACGCACCTGCAACGTTAAAGCAACCTACTGCACCAGATAAAAAGCTGGCCAAAACTATGACCATTAAAACTAATTGTGGAAATATCGTGATTGAGATGAACCCTGCTGCGCCACAGACAGTTACCAACTTGTCAGCACTAGCTCGTGCAAAATATTTTGATGGAACTTTCTGTCATCGCCTAACCACAGAAGGAATATTTGTTCTTCAATGTGGTGACCCATCGGCGCAGGCAAACGGTTCACCCGGATCTTGGAAAGGTTATAAAGATGAAAACCTTCCGACCAAGACAATCCTTACTTATCCAGCGGGCACGGTAGCAATGGCTAATTCAGGGCCAAATACCAACGGCAGCCAATTTTTCTTGGTTTACAAGGACACAACTTTGCCGCCGAGCTACACAATCTGGGGCAAGATTAAAACCGGTTTACCTCTGCTGCTTAAGGTTGAAAAAGTCGGTGCCTATAAAGTTGATGAAGCATCAGGCAAAGGTTATTACGTAGGCGATGGCTATCCGATTCAACCAATTGAAATTAAATCGGTAACCGTTCGTTAATTTGTATTAACGATTTTAAAGGCTTCAGCAATACGACCTTCTGGCAATCCGCCCATACCTGCGTTGCGCTGACCCCATTCGCGAACCATATTTTCTAATTCTTTATTGTGTGCAGTTTGTGATGCATGAGAATGCAACGCTGCCATTTTTAAATCAAAAGTATCGGTGATATCAACCCAATGATCTGGATGCGCAAAGCCCATCATCCAAACTTCTTTAACACGATGTGGTTGCAAACCTTCATCATCTAATAAATCGGTAAATGCAAATGGATTACGGGCATCGGGATAGACCGCTTGTATTGCGGCTTCACCTGCAGCTAAGTGATCGGGGTGGCTAGCGCCAATTCGTTCCCAGTTACGTTCGGGGGATTGGCAGAGCATGCGATCAGGTTTGCTAATTCGGATGCGACGGACGATGTCTTTACGCAGTGCCAATGTTGGCTCAAGGTGTCCATCGACATAATTTAGAAATGTAATATCAGTAACGCCGATTGCGGCACCTGCTGCGCGTTGTTCGCGTTGGCGAATTGCGGGCATTTCCTCTTTTGTAAATCCAGATTCTTCGCCACCTTGGTCGCCATTTGTGCAAAAGACGTAAGCGACTTCAATTCCTGCTTTTACCCATTGCGCGATTGTTCCGGATGCGCCGAAGTCAGAATCATCGGGGTGGGCGTTAATTACTAAAACGCGTTCGATCTCGGTATCTGCAAGCGGCTCCATGACAGTCAAGCCTAATAGACTCCGCGCCATGGTCGATACAGATGCGCTGCTCGCGGGGCTTAACCCGCAGCAACAGAAAGCTGTAATCCATCAAGGAGCACCGCTATTAGTTGTCGCAGGTGCTGGTTCTGGCAAGACTCGCGTTCTTACGCGTCGCATTTCATATTTGATGGCAGCACGCGAGGTTCGCCCATACGAAATTCTGGCGATCACCTTTACCAATAAGGCCGCTGGCGAGATGAAAGAGCGCGTCACCGAACTTGTTGGTCCGATTGCTAAATCGATGTGGGTTTCAACATTTCACTCTGCCTGTGTGCGTTTGTTGCGTCAAGAGATCGAGCGCTTGGGTTACAGCTCAACTTTTAGTATTTATGATTCTGCAGATTCTCAGAAGTTAATCTCGCGTGTTATGGAGACCCTTAACCTTGATCCCAAGCGTTACCCAGCCCGCCAATTTCAATCGCTGATTTCTAGCGCAAAGAATGAGCTGCAAACTCCATACCAATATTTGTCTGCGGCACAGAACCAATTTGAAACTATCGTTGCAGATGTTTACACCATGTATGAAAAACGCTTACAGCAGGCTAACGCACTTGATTTCGATGATTTGATCATGAAGACCGTTCAGGTTCTGCAACAATTTCCTGAAACTAAGGCGCGCTTTCGTTCTCGCTTTCGCCATATCTTGGTTGATGAATATCAAGACACCAACCATGCGCAATACATGTTGGTAAAAGAGCTCACTGGCACTGAAGGTGATGGATTTCCAGTCGCCGAACTCTGCGTTGTTGGCGATGCTGATCAATCTATCTATGGTTTTCGCGGTGCAACAATTCGTAATATCTTGCAATTTGAAGTTGATTACCCAAACGCTGCCACAGTTTTACTCGAACAAAATTACCGTTCGACTCAGAATATTCTTAACGCCGCTAACGCCGTAATTACCCAGAATGAATCACGTAAAGAGAAGAACCTTTGGTCAGATGCCGGTGCTGGTGCTCCGTTAATCGGATACGTCGCCGAATCCGAATATGACGAAGCCGAATTCATCAGAACCGAAATTCGCTCACTGCAAGATATGGGCCATTCAAATCCAGGCGACACCGCAGTCTTTTATCGCACCAATGCGCAATCTCGTATCTTTGAAGAAATCTTCATGCGGGCGGCTATTCCATACAAAGTTGTTGGTGGGCTTCGTTTCTACGAACGCAAAGAAGTAAAGGATCTGCTGGCTTATCTGCGTGTGTTGGCCAATCCCAATGATGAAGTTTCGCTGCGCCGCATCATCAACTTTCCAAAGCGAGGCATCGGAGACCGCGCACTTGAAGAAGTAGAACTCTTTGCAAATGCTCAAGGAATTTCGTTTTGGTACGCACTCTTGCGAGTAACTGAAGCAACCGCTGTGCCAAATAAGGCTGCGCAATCGATCGGACAATTCACTGCGATGCTTACCGCCCTTGCTGTGTTGGTGGAGGCAAAAACAAAGCCATCGGTGATCATCGAGGCAGCACTTGAGCAATCTGGTTTACTAACCGAACTCGAAGCAAGCACTGATCCACAAGATGAAGTCCGAGTCGAGAACCTTAAGGAACTTGTATCGGCATCAATGGAATACGAAGAAAGATCTTTCGATGAACTTGGCGAAGATGAAGAGATTTCACTTACTGGATTCCTCGAGAAAGTTTCCCTGGTAGCGGACGCGGATGAGATTCCCGATGGAGAAGATCATGGAGGAGTCGTTACGTTGATGACTCTGCACACTGCAAAAGGCTTGGAATTTCCTACGGTATTTCTCACCGGAATGGAAGATGGAATTTTCCCGCATGCCCGCACCTTGGATGATCCCAAAGAGATTGAAGAAGAGCGCCGCTTGGCTTACGTTGGCTTAACTCGCGCAGAAAAGCGTTTGTATATATCTCGCGCCGAATACCGATTAACTTTCGGCACACCAAAATATAATCCTGCTTCACGTTTTCTTGATGAGATTCCATCGCAACTTATTGAATGGAAAGATGAAACGCGTACTAAATCTTCTTCAGGTAGTTCTGGTTTGCGACGTCGCACGCCAACGACTCCACCACCTCGCGCCACTGGCAAGAAATCTTCGGCGATGGTTCTCGAGGTCGGACAGCGTGTGTCACATGACACATTCGGACTGGGCACCGTTCTGGCGATTGCTGGCGAGGGCGATAAATCTGAAGCGACTATCAATTTTGGCCAATATGGTGAGAAAAGGCTGCTGCTGCGCTACGCCCCCGTTGTGGTTTTGTAGCGCACGCTAACGATTAGGATTACCCCTATCCGCTAGCACAAAGAAAAGCTAGTAAATCGTCGAAACGGTACTTATCTGTGGATCTCTTTGAATATCAAGCACGCGACCTCTTTGAAAAACATGGCGTACCTGTTCTTGCAGGCGCTGTAGCAACTACCGATGCCGAAGCTTTTGCAGCCGCATCTTCAATGGGTGGAAAAGTTGTCGTTAAGGCGCAGGTAAAAGTCGGTGGACGCGGTAAAGCAGGCGGCGTAAAACTTGCAGTCGATGCTAACGATGCGAAAGAAAAAGCTGGTGCAATTCTTGGTATGGATATCAAAGGCCATACTGTTTACAAAGTAATGATCGCGCAAGCAGCGCCCATTGTTGACGAGTACTACATGTCAATCTTGTTAGATCGCTCAAATCGAACCTTTCTTGTAATGGCATCTGTTGCCGGCGGTATGGACATTGAAGAAGTCGCACGCACAGCCCCAGAAAAATTAGCCAAGGTTCCCGTGACTGCAGTTGAAGGAATCTCGTTAGCCAAGGCAAAAGAAATCGTTGCGCAGGCAAAGTTTCCCGCAGATATCGCAGATCAAGTTGCTGATGTACTGGTGACGCTTTGGGAAACTTTCCAATCAGAGGATGCAACTCTTGTTGAAATTAACCCATTGGTTAAGACCGAAGACGGTCGCATAATCGCACTAGATGGAAAAGTCACACTTGATGACAATGCAGAATTTCGTCAACCTTCGCACGAAGCTTTAGTTGATCATGCATCAGCAAATGCACTTGAAGCAGCTGCAAAAGAAAAAGGCCTGAACTATGTAAAGCTCGATAATGGACAAGTCGGAATCATCGGAAACGGTGCCGGACTTGTGATGTCGACTCTTGATGTTGTTGCATACGCCGGTGAAAAATTTGGCGGAATGCGTCCCGCAAACTTCCTAGACATTGGTGGCGGTGCATCTGCACAAGTTATGGCCGATGGTCTTTCAATAATTCTTGGTGATCCAGATGTAAAGAGCGTCTTTGTAAATGTATTCGGTGGAATCACTGCATGCGACGCGGTCGCAAACGGCATTGTGCAAGCGTTAGAACTGCTTGGACCAAAGGCCACCAAGCCAATCGTGGTTCGCCTCGATGGCAATAACGTTGTTGAGGGTCGCGCAATCTTGAGCGCTGCAAACCACCCATTGGTTGAGCAAGCCGAAACTATGGATGGAGCAGCATCACGCGCTGCAGAATTGGCGGCAAAGTAATGTCGATCTTTATTAATTCAGATAGCAAAGTAATTGTGCAAGGAATGACCGGTTCTGAAGGAACCAAACACACCCGTCGTATGTTGGCATCTGGCACAAAAGTTGTTGGTGGCGTAACACCTGGCAAAGGTGGACAAAGCGTTGATATCGATGGACATCAACTTCCAGTTTTCAATACCGTTGCCGAAGCAATTTCAGCAACAGGTGCAAATGTTTCTGTTGTATTCGTTCCACCTAAGTTTGCAAAAGCTGCAGTCATTGATGCAATTGATGCCAAGATGCCTTTGGTCGTTGTCATTACTGAAGGTATTCCGGTTCACGACTCAGCGTTCTTCTATGCATATTCACTTCAAAAGGGAACTACCCAAATCATCGGACCTAACTGCCCAGGTCTGATTAGCCCTGATCAATCCAACGTTGGAATCATTCCTGCCGACATCACAAAGCGTGGTCCAATCGGTCTGGTTTCAAAATCAGGAACACTCACCTATCAAATGATGTACGAACTTCGTGATATTGGTTTCTCAACTGCTGTCGGAATCGGCGGAGACCCAGTCATCGGTACAACTCATATTGATTGCCTAAAGGCATTCCAAGATGATCCAGATACAACTGCAATCGTTATGATCGGTGAAATTGGCGGAGATGCTGAAGAGCGTGCCGCTGCATTTATCGCGCAATACGTAACCAAACCAGTTGTTGGATATGTTGCTGGATTTACTGCACCAGAAGGAAAGACGATGGGCCATGCTGGTGCGATCGTTTCTGGTTCATCTGGAACTGCGCAAGCAAAGAAGGATGCCCTAGAAGCTGCAGGTGTAAAGGTTGGGCAAACTCCAAGCGAAACTGCGCGCTTAATGCGCGCCATACTCGGTCGCTAACGCTCACCATGTTGCAACGTGTCCTAGCGGTCTCGTTTGCACAAGTCTTGCGTAGCGTTGCCCTTCTACTTCTGCCGCTGGCATTTGTTTCACTAATCGCTTGGGCAACTGCAGGCAGCGCAACTGGAAATACTTCAGATCCCATGCGCGCTGCAATCTGGCTCTGGTTGGGCGCTCACCACATTCCATTTTTCTTAAGCGGTGAAACAAGCGGTTATCTTTCTTATCTGCCAATCGGTGCGATGTTGCTGCCCTTCTTTGCGCTGCGTACTGGTTTCAATCGGTCACTTTCAAAGCTACATGGTGACTTCCACAATTTAAATAGCGTGCGTTCTATATTTTCATTTCAGTATTCAGTTATTGCCACCTTGCTGGCTCTCTTTAGCAGTTCTGCCACGGTTAGCGCGCAGTGGTATCTCGCCCCAGTCTTTGCATTTTCAATCTCATACCTAGCAACCTTGACAGCAGGATCTCGCTTTAGAATTTCGCAAGCCGTTAGTTATGCAACTCGTGTTTTAGCGATATTAATAGGCGCTTCATTTATCGTACTTGCGATTCTAATCTTCACCCATATTTCGACCTTTAAAAATATTTCGATTGTGCTTCAACCGGGCATCTTGGGTTCAATACTGCTTTTTGCACTAAACCTTTTCTACTTACCAAATCTTGCGATTGCCACACTTTCATTCTTTACCGGAACTGGCTTTGCGGTTGGGGCGGGGACTTTGGTTTCACCATTTACCCATAACTTAGGTGCAATACCAACGCTGCCAATCTTGGCGGTAGTACCAGCTTCTTCATCCAAATGGGCGCTGGTCGCAATTGTTATTGTGATTGCAGTTGGCGTGCTCTTAGCAGCATGGGCGTTAGCGTCTAGTTCGCGTGCTTTGATCCAAGCGTTAATTCTGATTGCTGCCTCAATTTCCGTAATTGGATATTTAGCAAGTGGTTCGCTCATGACTTCATCAATGAGCGCAGTCGGAGTATCAATTTGGAAACTCACTTTGTCGCTTGTCTTAGAAATTGGCTTAGGGGTTGCGTTAATGGTTTTGGTTCCACAGATTAAATTACGGAGGCGCTAATGAGCCAAGCGCGCTTGGTAATTTTGGCATCTGGCAACGGATCAATTGCCCAATCCATAATCGATGCGGTTTCAAGCAAAGCGCTAGATGCGCAAGTAGTTGGCTTAATTTGCGATCAAGCGAACGCTCAAGTCTTACAGCGAGCCGAAAGTGCAGGGATCCCGGCACTCTTAATTCCTATTAAGTCCGACCGAAAGTTATGGGATAGCGAAATCATTTCAGCACTTGATGAGCTAAAGCCCGATCTAGTTATCAGTGCCGGATTTATGCGAGTTTTATCTAGCGAATGCGTGCAACGTTTTAAGATTGTAAATAGCCATCCCGCGCTGCTTCCACTTTTCCCAGGAGCTCATGCAGTGCGAGATGCGCTGGCCGCCGGAGTTAAAGAGACTGGCACAACAATTCATTGGGTTGATGCCGGAATCGATACTGGCCAGATAATTGCGCAAGAAAGTGTTGTGATCAATGCGGGTGATACCGAGGAGATTCTGCACGAGCGCATTAAGATTGCCGAACGTAGATTATTCGTTGCAACGCTGCAATCGCTTCTAGCCGATCACGTGAGGTCCTGATGTCAGATCGCAAAGTAATCAGACGCGCACTTGTTAGCGTCTATGACAAAGATCGCCTTCTCGAACTAGGTGATGCCTTAACCAAGGCAGGCGTTGAAATTCTTTCAACTGGGTCGACTGCAAAAACTTTGCAAGGTGCTGGCTTTGCCGTAACAGAAGTGAGTACCTACACAGGTTTTCCCGAGATCATGGGTGGTCGCGTAAAGACGTTACATCCCAAAATTCATTCCGGTATCTTGGCTGATCAAAGCAATCCCGAACACTTAAAGGCGATTGCAGATTTAGCTATCGAACCTTTTGATTTAGTCGTAATCAATTTGTATCCGTTCTTGCAAACAATTTCATCTGGCGCCGCTTACGCCGAATGTATTGAACAAATTGATATTGGTGGCCCGTCTATGTTGCGGGGTGCGGCTAAGAATCATGGATCAGTTGCAGTAATCGCTAAAACCGAGCAATACGATGCTCTATTTGCTGCTCTTAAAGCGGGAGGAACAACCCTTGATGAGCGCCGCAATTTCGCGCTCGAAGTCTTTCGCACAACTGCTGAATACGATTTAACAATTGCCAGTTGGTTGGGCACTCAGATCAGCAGAGAAATTCCAGATTGGTTTGGTCTGATTTGGAATCGAGAGAGCTCACTTCGCTATGGCGAGAACCCACACCAGAGCGCATCTATTTATCGCGGAGGACCTCCAGGAATTGTTAACGCGGTACAGACTCATGGCAAAGAGATGTCATTTAATAATTACACAGATGCTGATGCGGCATGGCGGGCAGCGTTAGATCACACCGAACCATGCGTTGCAATTATTAAGCATGCCAATCCTTGCGGTGTCGCGATTGGAAAAGATATTGCAGCGGCATATCTATCAGCGCACGCGTGTGATCCTGTTTCAGCATTTGGGGGAGTAGTTGCAGCCAATCGGAAAGTTATCGTTGCAATGGCACAACCGCTTTCCGAAGTTTTTACTGAAGTAATCATCGCTCCTGAATACGAGCCAGAAGCGTTAGAGATTTTGATGCGCAAACCATCGATTCGAATTCTGACTTGTCCGAACACTGCAATTTCACCGCTGGAGATTCGTCCGGTTTCTGGTGGTGTGCTGGTTCAAAATACTGACAAGATTGATGCCCCTGGCGATGACTGTGCAAACTGGAAACAAGTTACAGGTTCGCCAGTGTCTAGAGAAATGATGGATGATCTGCAATTTGCATGGCGCGCAGTTCGCGCCGTAAAGAGCAACGCAATTTTATTGGCTAAAAACGGTGCTGCAGTCGGCATCGGTATGGGCCAAGTAAATCGCGTTGATTCTGCCAAGTTAGCAATTGATCGTGCAGGTGCTCGATCAATCGGAAGCGTTGCGGCAAGTGATGCTTTCTTCCCATTCGCAGATGGACTACAAATTCTGATCGACGGTGGCGTTACCGCAGTCGTTCAACCTGGCGGAAGCGTTCGTGATGAAGAAGTTATTGCCGCCGCAAACGCTGCTGGAATCGCCATGTTTTTCACAGGAACTCGACATTTCTCGCATGCGTAACTTCGCTACTGACCAGCGCTTCTAATAGGATCACCGATATGAGCGCGCAGATTCTCGATGGCAAAGCTTTAGCAGCCAATATCAAAGCAGATCTCGCTCTTCGCACAACAAAGTTAAAAGCAACAGGCGTAACTCCAGGACTTGGCACTGTCCTTGTCGGAGATGACCCAGGCTCACTTTCCTACGTAGCAGGCAAGCATCGCGACTGCCAAGAAGTCGGCATCAAATCAATTCGAATAGATTTAAAAGCTGATGCGAGTCAGGCAGATGTACTTGCGGCAATAAAGGATTTGAATCAAGCAAGTGATTGCACTGGATACATCGTGCAACTTCCTTTGCCGCGCGCAATCAATACTCAAAAAATATTGGAAGCAATTGATCCCGCCAAAGATGCTGATGGGCTACATCCCATGAACCTTGGTCGCCTGGTAGCTGGTTATGACGCACCGTTGCCATGTACTCCACGGGCAATTGTGGAATTAATCAACCACTACAAGATTCCGTTGGCAGGGGCTGACGTTGTTGTGATTGGGCGCGGCTTAACTGTCGGGCGTCCGCTGGGATTGTTGCTATCTCGCAAGCAAGAAAATGCCACCGTTACTTTGACCCATACCGGAACCAAAGATTTGCTTTCACATACAAAGCGCGCCGACATAATTGTGGCCGCAATTGGCAGTGCACATTTCTTAAAAGCAGATGCCATAAAAGCTGGCGCAGTTGTTTTGGATGTCGGCATCTCGCGAACAGCATCAGGGTTAGTCGGTGACGTTGATCCAGGAGTCATGGATGTTGCATCTTTTGTTGCACCGATGCCCGGTGGCGTTGGTCCAATGACGCGCGCCATGTTGTTAACAAATGTGGTTGAA
>CAITKS010000118.1 GCA_903893085.1 uncultured Actinomycetes bacterium
ATCGTGCGTTCAGCAAACACCTCTCTAATTGCGCTTCTGCCAGTTGGATCCATTCTCTTTGTTGGCGCCGGATTACTTGGCGCCGGAACGTTGAAAGATCTTTCACTGGCACTCTTTATCGGTCTAGCTGTTGGCACCTACTCTTCTATCTTTATCGCTCCACCATTCTTGGCATCGCTTCGCGAAAAAGAGCCTGCTATGCAAGCGCTTGCAAAGCGTGTGGCATCTCGTGGGGGAGCAAACGTTGAAGTGGCTGCTGCTTCAAGTTCAGCACGTCCGACGATTAGTCCAAGCGTTAATCGTGGTCCTCGCAATCAACCAAAGCGCAAGGGTCGCAAGTAAGGCGAAACAATTGCCTTCGGCGCGCAAATTGGTTGATCACTAATGGACACCTTGATAGCGCCGTTAATCGCGGCCCTCAAGGAGAGCCATCCGACCAGTCGCCTAGATGATGTAGAACGCGCATATCAGGTAGCAAAGAACGCGCATACAGGCCAGTTACGTAAATCGGGTGAGGAATATATAACTCATCCTGTTGCAGTGTCACAAATATTGGCTGAACTCGGATTAAACGACGACACAATAATTGCATCACTTCTTCACGATACGGTTGAAGATACGCCGTATTCACTATTTCAATTACGCGCAGACTTCGGTGATGAAATTGCGAATCTAGTTGATGGAGTGACCAAGCTTGATAAGTTAACTTACGGCCCGACCGCCGAGGCCGAAACAGTCCGCAAAATGGTTGTTGCTATGTCTCGCGATATTCGCGTGCTAGTTATCAAGTTGGCTGATCGTCTTCACAACGCCCGCACCTGGAAATTCGTTTCTATTGAAAGTGCTGAACGAAAGGCGCGCGAGACCTTAGACATCTATGCTCCCTTGGCTCATCGTCTTGGTATGAACGCAATCAAATGGGAGTTAGAAGATCTCTCTTTTGAAGTTTTAGAACCCAAAAAGTTTGAAGAGATCTCACGTTTAGTTGCCGAAAGATCTCCATCTCGTGATGCTCTGACGCAAGAAGTTATCGATGCCGTGCAAAGTGATTTACTTAAGGATTCGGTGGCGGCAACGGTTTCGGGACGGAAGAAGCATTTCTACAGCGTCTATCAAAAAATGGTGGTTAGAGGTCGAGACTTCAACGATATTTACGATTTGGTTGGAATCCGAGTCCTAGTAAATGATGTTCGCGATTGTTATGCGGTTTTAGGTTCTATCCACGCAAGGTGGTCTCCAGTACCTGGACGTTTTAAAGATTACATCGCCATGCCAAAATTCAATCTATACCAGTCCTTACATACAACTGTTATTGGACCAAATGGAAAAGCGATCGAGATCCAGATTCGCACTTATGACATGCACTCGCGAGCAGAATTTGGTATCGCTGCACACTGGAAATATAAGCAGGGGAGTGAATCTGATTCTTCTTCTCCGGAAATGCTTTGGTTGCGACAGCTTCATGAATGGCAGAAAGAGACTGAAGATCCTTCCGAATTTTTAGAAGCGCTTCGTTTTGATCTGGGAAGTCCGGAAGTATTTGTATTTACTCCAAAGGGAAGCGTAATCGCCTTGCCTGGTGGTTCTACCCCAGTCGACTTTGCGTATTCAGTCCACACGGATGTTGGTAGTCGATGCGCAGGAGCTAAGGTAAATGGACGTCTGGTGCCACTTGATACTCGTTTAGTAAACGGTGATGTAATTGAGATTGTCACCAATAAAAGCGAGCATGCTGGACCTTCGCGTGATTGGCTGAATTTTGTAAAGTCTCCTCGAGCACGATCTAAAATCAAAGCGCATTTCAGTAAGGAAAGACGCGAAGAAGCTATCGATGCTGGTCGCGAATCAATAGCTCGTCAAATGCGCAAAGCGGGACTGCCTTTGCAAAAGATTTTCGCAGGGCACTCACTTCTTGAATTAGCGCACGACCTGCGTTATCCAGATATCTCTGCGCTCTACAGCGCAATTGGCGACGGTCATGTTTCCGCGGCTTCAATCATCGACAAATTAGTTGTGGCTTTAGGGGTAGAGGATTCGCATCCTGAACCTACGATGGAGCAGGCGCCAACGGATTCGCATGTAGTTCGACGCTCAAGTAACGCCATTGAAGTAGAAGGTGTTGGTGATGTGCTCGTTAAATTGGCTCGTTGTTGCACGCCAGTGCCAGGAGATCCCATAGTTGGCTTCATCACTAAAGGCAGTGGGATTTCGGTGCACCGTGAGGACTGTATAAATGCGGCAGATTTAAAAACCAATCAAGGCGAACGCATTGCCAAAGTTAAATGGTTGGCAGGTGCTGGCAGTGTCTTCTTGGTCAACATCCAAGTTGAAGCGCTAGATCGTTCCAGATTGTTGGCCGATGTCACACGTGCGCTTTCAGAGCAGCATGTGAATATTCTTAGCGCTGCGGTAAATACATCGAAAGATCGCACGGCGATATCAAAATTTACATTCGAAATGGCGGATGCCACCCATTTGGATTCAGTACTAGCAGCGGTTAGAGCTGTTGAAGGCGTCTATGACGTCTATCGAAATTAATTAAATTCAGCGAGCGACTTTTCAGCCTCTGCGAGCCAGACTTTACGGGCTTCGGCCGAATCTAGCGCTTCTTTCGCTTTCTTTTCATTTCCTACAGATTTAGATTTAGCAGCAATCTTTTCGTAGTTAGCAATTGAATCGGAAAGTTGCTTTACAACATCTGCAGCGCGTGCTTTGGCAGCAGGATCAGTCTTCCGCCAAATCTCAGCTTCAGCACTCTTGATGGCTTCTTCCACCTTGGCAACTCGCGCATCAAGTGCTGCGCGCTTATCGCGGTGCGTGATTCCAATTTTCTCCCAAGAACGTGAGAGTTCGCGGAAGGCGTTCTTGGCTTCCTTCACATCAGTAAATGGAACCAAAGCTTCGATTTGAACGATTAATTCTTCGCGCTTGGCCAAGTTAGCAACCATGGATACTTCACGCTTTTCTAAATCAGCGTTCTTAGTTGTAAAGAATTGATCTTGTGCGGCCTTGAACTTTGCCCATAGTTTGGCATCATCACTTGGCTTGCCACGTCCGGCTGCTTTCCACTGATCCATCAAAGTCTTGAACTTACGTGCTGTTGCAATCCAGTCTGTTGAAGTTGCAAGTGCGGTTGCTTGCTCAACTAGCGCCTTCTTAGCAGCCGAAACCTTTGCGGTGGTCTCTTCCAGATTGGCAAAGTGAGTGCGGCGACGCTTATCGAACTTATTGCGAGATGCCGAGAATCGCTTCCATAAGTCAGCGTCGGCTTTCTTATCTAAACGGGGCGCAGATTTCCATTCGTCGAGGAGCGTCTTAAGTCGATCACCGGTTACTTTCCAATTCTCGGAAAGAGCCAATGACTCTGCTTCTGCAACTATTTTTTCCTTTTCAACAGCTACTTGTTCACGGCGAGCAGCCTTGGCTGCTGCTTCAGCGGCCTTCTTAGCCTCATAAGCTTCGCGATGACCTTCGATAAGAGGTTCAATCTGTTCTACAGAAAGGGCAAGTGCCGCTAGATCACCAACACCATTTAATTCGCGGACTTGTTGACGCAATTTCTTTACAGCCTCATATGCATCATCTGGAACCACCGCACCACTTGTAATGCGAGCTGCAGTTAGCGCAACTTCTGAAGCCACGGCTTCGAATTTGCGAACAAAATATTGGAGAGCTTCTTCTGCGGTCTTGCCGGGATATGAACCAACTGCTTTTTCACCTTCGGATGTGCGAACATAAACTGTTCCATCATCTGCGACTCGACCGAACTTTGATGGATCTCCTATGAGTGCAGATGCTGCACTGGCATTGGCTGGTGTGATGTTGATAGATCCTGGATTAATTTGTTCGGTCATGGTTTTTCCCTTTCAGCGCGTCGGCAATTCGCCTTCGTTGTTTGAGTGTGCAGATGAGGTCTTGCGGAGATAAAAGGTACCCTGTCTTACTTATCGGGGAAAGTTCGCGCTCAAAATAAGTCGAAAATAGGGGTGATCTAATGTTGGTGACTTCTTTCATCGCCCCCATGTTCGCCACAAATTGTTGGGTTATCGCAGGCGGCCCGAATCAAGAGTGCATCATTGTTGACCCAGGTATGCCAGATATTTCTCATGAAATTACCTCCCTGGTGTCCCAGCATGGACTTAAGCCAATTGCAACACTTATTACTCATGGCCATTTAGACCACACCTTTTCGGTTAAACCGCTAGCTGATGGTTATGGGATTGCTGCATATATTCATTCTGAAGATCGCGATCTTTTATTGCGTCCGCAAGGAGCGCACGGTGTGGAATTTTTAGCAACATTGGATGCTATGAATTTTGAAGAGCCGAAAGAAGTGAAGAATTTACGCCACGGTGATCAAATTGAAATTCTGGATATGAAGATCACCGCAATCCACGCCCCTGGCCACACTCGAGGCAGCACGATGTTTACGATTAATGATGAAGTTTTAGTAAGCGGAGATGTCCTCTTTGCTGGATCTATCGGACGCACCGACTTGCCATCAGGTTCGCATGAAGCGATGCAAAAAACGTTAAAAACAAGAGTTCTGCCGCTCAGTGATGACTATCGGGTGCTACCAGGACACGGCCCAGAGACAACAATTAAATTCGAGCGAAAAAATAATCCTTATCTGAAAGAATTGCGCCTATGAAGTACGAAAAGATTCAAGCGCCTAAAGGAGTCAGCGAATATGCTCCACCGATTTCTGCTGCCTTCGAATGGGTTCGCGAATCGTTGATTGCTCCAGCAAAAATGGCTGGATATCAATTAATGGAACTTCCGGTGTTCGAAGACACTGCACTCTTCTCACGCGGAGTTGGTGAATCCACAGATGTTGTGAGCAAAGAGATGTACACCTTTGAGGATCGCGGTGGTCGTTCGATTACTTTACGTCCAGAAGGTACTGCCGGCGTGATGAGAGCTGTTATTGAAAAAGGTTTGGATCGCGGACAGTTACCAGTAAAAGTTTGGTATTCAGGTGCGTTCTTTAGAGCCGAGAGACCGCAGGCTGGACGCTATCGACAGTTCTACCAAGTAGGAATAGAAGCAATTGGCGTGGATGACCCCGCTATTGACGCAGAAGTAATCGCAATCGCCGATCAAGGTTTCAAATCACTTGGCTTGCGTAACTATCGCCTTGAAATCACATCGCTTGGAGATAATCAATCCCGCGCAGCACATCGTGTTGATCTGTTGAAATTTATAGCAACCTTAGATTTAGATGAAGCAACTCAAGCTCGTGCTGCAATTAATCCGCTGCGACTATTCGATGATAAACGCCCGGAGATGCAGTCGGCGATGTCAAAAGCCCCTTTGCTGCTTGATTATCTCTCAAAAGAATCTGCTGATAATTTCGCGCAGGTCAAAAGTTATCTCGATCAACTTAAGATTTCTTACATTGTTAATCCCCGAATGGTTCGTGGCTTGGATTACTACACGGGTACAACTTTTGAATTCATTCATGAAGGATTGGGCGCACAGTCTGGCATCGGTGGTGGCGGTCGTTATGACGGTCTGATGGAAATTCTCGGCGGGCAGGCTCTCTCGGGAATCGGATTTGGACTTGGAGTTGATCGCGCTCTTCTTGCAGCGCAGTCAGAAGGTGTATTGGTTGAAAATCAATTTTCATCTGATTTATTTATAATTCCACTTGGTGATAATCAAAAATCAGTTGCTTTGTCTTTGGCTACCGAGTTACGCCTTGCAGGAATTCGGACAGAGATTGCCTTCGGAGATCGAGCGCTAAAAGGTGCCATGAAGGCAGCCGATAAGAGCGGCTCTCGTTATGTAATCGTGCTTGGAGATTCCGAGGTCTCATCGGGTACGGTTGAACTCAAACGCATGAGCGATGGCGCCACTTCATCGGTTAAGATTGGCGAATTGCAGAAAGCTCTAATCGGAGCGATCTGAGAATTTTTATTTTCTAAGGCGGATTTTCTCAAATGTTAAGAACTCACGATGCGGGTGCGCTGCGAGCATCCCACGCTGGTCAGAAGGTTTCATTGGCTGGTTGGGTGGCGCGACGCCGCGATCATGGCGGAGTCGCATTTATTGATCTGCGCGATGCCACCGGATCTGTTCAAGTAGTAATCCGTGATGAGGCGTTGGCCGGTTCGCTACGTGCCGAATGGTGCTTGCAAATTACAGGCGAAGTTGTCTTACGTCCCGAAGGTAATGCAAACTCCGCCCTTCCGACTGGCGCCATCGAAGTTATGGGAGATGACATTAAGGTGCTGAGCGAATCAGCAGCATTACCATTTCCTGTCGATAGCGGAAACGATTCTGAAATATCTGAGGAAGTTCGACTGAAGTATCGATACCTTGATCTACGTCGCGAAAAGCCAGCGGCAAACTTACGACTACGCTCTAAGGTGACTTCAACCATTAGACGCGTAATGGAAGATTTAGATTTCCTCGAAATCGAAACTCCTTACCTAACACGTAGCACACCTGAAGGAGCGCGCGATTTTCTAGTTCCGGTTCGCCTCCAGCCAGGCAGTTGGTACGCGTTGCCGCAATCTCCACAATTGTTTAAGCAACTTTTGATGGTTGCCGGTATGGAGCGGTATTACCAAATTGCTCGTTGTTTCCGTGACGAGGATTTCCGCGCAGATCGTCAACCAGAATTTACACAACTCGATATCGAGATGTCCTTTATTGATCAAGCAGATATTTTGGCTGTGGCAGAAAAACTCTTGGTGAAGATATGGAAGGAAGCGGTTGGATACGAGATTCCGACTCCGATTCGCCACATGACATATGCCGATGCGATGGCGAACTACGGATCAGATAAACCAGATCTGCGTTTTGATCTCAAACTCGTCGAACAAACTCAGTTCTTCGCTAAAACTGAATTCCGCGTATTCCAAGCCCCTTATGTCGGAAGCGTCGTCATGCCAGGTGGTGCATCCTCTCCTCGTCGTGAATTAGATGCTTGGCAGGATTGGGCGAAGGCACGCGGCGCTAAAGGTTTGGCATACATATTGGTAAATGAAGATGGAACTCTTGGTGGGCCTGTCTCGAAAAATATTTCTGAAGCCGAACAAAGTGGAATCGTCTCAGCCGCTGGCGCTAAGGCCGGAGATGCAATCTTCTTCGCAGCGGGAGAACGAAGTGCAGCACTTTCACTTCTTGGTGCTGTTCGCCTTGAGATTGGCAAGCGCTGTAATTTGATTAACGAAGGTGCCTGGGAATTTCTCTGGGTAGTAGATGCTCCTATGTTTGAGCCAACCGATAATGGTGGATGGACTGCTGTTCATCATCCATTTACAGGACCTAAGCCAGAGTTTGCATCAAGTTTTGCAAAAGACCCAGCTAACGCACTTGCTTATGCTTATGACATTGTTCTTAACGGAACCGAACTTGGCGGCGGTTCTATTCGTATCCACGATCGCCAGATTCAGAAAGACGTGTTTACTGTAATCGGTTTAAGTGATGAGGAAGCAACAAGTAAGTTCGGATTTTTACTTGAAGCATTTAATTACGGCCCACCTCCACATGGCGGAATTGCTTTGGGCCTTGATCGTGTCTGCGCACTGTTAACAGGCAGTGATTCGATTCGTGAAGTCATAGCCTTTCCAAAGACAGCTAGCGGGGGAGACCCACTTACAGGAGCGCCTACTCCAATCACTCCGGCACAGCGAAAAGAGAGCGGAATAGATGGCGTAGCGAAGGTCGAAAGCAAAGGCTAAGACCCATCTCAGGTAGGCTTCACTACAAGTTAATTTTTCGAGTTTGAGCTAGATCAAGTGAGAGGTGATTGAAATGGTTACAGGTCCAGGTGGAGTTGCAACAATTATCGCCGCATGTTCACTGTTGGTCATTGCAATTGCAATTTCTTACGCCGTTATTCGCATCGGACGTTTGATTGATGAAGCCAAGAGCTCGCTAAAAGTCTTAACCGATGAAGCAGCGCCGTTGATTCACGAATCAACTCGCACCGTTGAATTGGTAAATAGCCCTCTGGAAAGTTTCGCCAGAATCACCAAAAACGTCGAAGATGTAACAACCAAAGTTGCGGATGCAACGACGGGATTTATGGATAAGAGTGGACCGGCGGTCAAAGTTGCAGGCGCTCTAATAACTGCAGCAAATATGAGCAAAGCCCGCTCGAAAAAGAAGAAGAAGGCGGAGTGACCTTAAACAGTGGAATCCGCCGAGATCCGTTCGCGCTGGCTGCGCTTCTTTGAAAGTGATAACCGCGAAGGTTTAACTCACACTGTAGTTCCGTCGGCATCGCTTATTGCCGATGATCCAAATCTTCTTCTGGTTAATGCCGGAATGGTTCCTTTTAAACCCTACTTTTTAGGCGAAGTAACCCCACCATTTAAACGCGCAACTTCCGTTCAAAAATGTGTGCGCACTCTCGATATTGATGAAGTTGGCAAGACAACCCGGCATGCATCTTTCTTCCAGATGTGTGGAAACTTTTCATTCGGTGATTATTTCAAAGAGGGAGCGATCGCTCTTGCTTGGGATTTGCTAACAAGGCCAATTGCCGATGGTGGATATGGATTTCCAGAAGAAAAATTGTGGGTCACGGTCTATTTGACCGATGATGAAGCTGCGGATATTTGGCATAAGAAAATAGGAATTCCAAAAGAACGAATTCAACGACGCGACATGGCGGATAACTTCTGGTCAATGGGCGTTCCTGGTCCGTGCGGACCTTGTTCTGAGATTTATTACGATCGCGGCCCTGCATACGGTATCGATGGCGGACCTATCGCTGATGAGAATAGATATCTTGAGATTTGGAACTTAGTATTTATGCAGAACGAACGAGGAGCCGGCGGTGGAAAAGATGGATACCCAATTCTCGGGGAACTTCCGGCCAAAAGTATTGATACTGGACTCGGTCTAGAACGTACAGCTGCGCTGTTGCAAGGTGTTGAAAATATCTACGAGATTGACACCACAATGCAGATTTTATCGAAGGCGATGGATTTATCAGGAGTTAAGTACGGCAAAGATGAAAAAACCGATGTTTCACTGCGAGTTATTGCAGATCACGCAAGAACCTCAGCGATGCTTATCGGGGACGGTGTAACTCCGGGAAATGAAGGTCGTGGTTACGTTTTGCGTCGCATGATGCGCAGAACAATTCGTAACATGCGCTTGCTTGGAACTAACGATCCAATAATGTCTGAGCTAACCCTTGCTGCCATCGGTGCCATGGGACCTCAATATCCAGAACTTGTTTCAGATAAAAAGCGCATATTGGCGGTTTCAGTTTCAGAGGAAGAGTCTTTCTTGCAGACTCTAAAGAGCGGCACTCAGATATTTGACCTTGCATCTTCTGAATTAAAAAGTAAAAAGGTAAAAGTTTTACCTGGAGAAGAAGTATTTAAGCTCCATGACACATACGGATTCCCATTTGATTTAACCCTTGAAATGGCTCGGGAACAAGGCTTAGAAGTTGATGAAGTTGGATTCACTCGCTTAATGAAAGAGCAGCGCGATCGAGCAAAGGCTGACGCTAAGGCGAAGAAGAGCGGCCATACGGATTTAACTGAGTATAAGAAGATCGCCGACTCGCACGGTGCAACTGAGTTTGTTGGGTATTCACACCTATCAGCAGAATCTAAAATTAATGGAATCCTCCTTGACGGGTTAAGTGTAAAGAGTGCGAACGCGGGCGATGATGTCGAGATCGTTCTAGATAGAACTCCCTTCTATGCCGAAGGAGGTGGCCAATTAGCAGATGGTGGCCTAATAACTTTGGGCAATGGCGCAGTGATCGAGATTGACGATGTACAAAGTCCCGTCACTGGACTTTCTGTTCACCGAGGACGTGTGATTTCTGGTTCGGCAAGTGTGGGAGATGGCGCGCTAGCGCAGATTGATCATGAACGTCGCAACGCGATTTCGCGCGCCCACACTGCTACGCATATGGTTCATAAAGCTTTTCGTGAAATTCTTGGTGAGACTGCCACGCAAGCAGGATCGGAAAACTCACCTGGTCGCTTCCGTTTTGATTTTCCAGCAACCGGCGCACTCTCACCAGGCGTGCTCGATGAAGTTGAATCACGTGTAAATACTTTGCTGCTAGATAACCTTGAAGTTAACGCCGAAGTAATGTCTCAAGACGAGGCTAAGAAACTCGGAGCGATGGCTCTATTCGGTGAAAAATATGGAGATCGCGTTCGAGTAGTCAGCGTTGGCGATTGGGCGCGTGAACTTTGCGGCGGAACCCACGTTGCTCGTTCAGGCCAACTAGGAATCATAAAATTGCTCAGTGAATCGTCAATCGGAGCTGGCGTTCGACGTGTTGAAGCTGTTGTTGGTGTAGATGCCTATCGCTTTTTGGCGCGCGAACACATTCTTCTAAATTCTTTAACAGCGTTGATAAAAGGTTCTCGTGCCGAAGAGCTTCCCGAACGAATATCAGAACTCCTGTCCAAAATGAAAGAGATTGAGAAGGAGTTGGCGGCGCTGCGCTCTGCATCAGCAATGTCTGATCTTTCAGCCGTTGCCTCGACAGCAAAGAATTTGGCTGGAACAAGTGTCATCCTGACCAAGATCGCAGATGGAATCGTGGTTGATGATTTACGAAAGATCGCTCTTGATCTTCGCAATCGAAATGCGGATTCGGTTGTTGGCTTGATAAGCATCTGTGACGGAAAACCGGTCTTAGTTGTTGCTGTAAGTGATGCTGCCCGCGCTAAGGGATTTAAAGCAGGCGCGCTCGTCAAGATTGCTTCAACGGTTTTGGGCGGTGGTGGTGGCGGTAAAGATGATTTTGCACAAGGTGGTGGAACCTCTTTAACCGAAATCGATGCCGCCTTGAATGCCATAGAGCACGCGCTTTCAGGAAAGTAATGTCACGCATCGGCCGACGGATCGCATTTGATTACGGAGATGTACGAATTGGTGTTGCAGTTTGTGATCCTGACGGAATTCTGGCCACTCCCTTAGAAACACTTGCGAGCAAAGATCCAGGAATTAAGAAGCAAATCGCACTGCTAATCGATGAGTATGAGCCTGTTAAATTCTATGTCGGGCAACCAAAACTACTCAGTGGCCAAGAGGGAACTGCTGTTACAAAAGTGCTCGCATTTACACAGATGCTAACCGAGGGATTTGATATTCCAGTTGTATTGGTTGATGAACGACTTTCAACAGTTTCAGCGTCTAAACAACTTCGTGAAGCTGGCGTAACCGCAAAGGACGCTCGTTCGGTAATCGATGCCGCGGCAGCTGTTGCAATTCTCGAACAAGGATTGGCAAATGAGCGTAAATAGAAGGTCATCACTGAGGGTCATCGCAGCTCTATCTGCGGTATTTGTTTTTACTGGGGGAGTGCATCAACTTAGGTCAGGAGTTAGTGCAGCGCCTGATTTTTCCTGCACGTCAAATGCAACGGATGAGGTTTCAATTGCAGTAGATAAGGGTGAAACTGGTTCCGATATTGCACTAAAACTTTATGAAGCAGGAGTAACTAAGTCAAGTTCCTCATTCTTTCGCTTAGCGGTATCAGATAAAAGATCAACCATGATCGCTCCCGGTGCGCATATTTTGAACAAAGAGATTTGTGCTGCAGATGCCTTGGATCAACTGTTAGACCCAAAGAGAATTTCCGGACTGATAAACGTATTTGAAGGCGCATGGAATTCTGAAATATTCGCATCCATGGTGGTATCCGGATTTAAAGAAAAAGATATTGCAAACGCACTTAAACAGATAAATCTGCCCTCGGGATTTACGATGTTAGAGGGTCTGCTGTTCCCAGCTCAATACTCTTTTGCGAAAAATACAAGCGCACAAGAAGCTTTACAAACTATGGTCGACCGAGCGCTAAGTGATTTATCAAAGAGTGGGGTTGATAGAGGATCCGGAAAATACAGCGCACAGCAGTTGGTGACTATGGCCTCAATCGTTCAAGCAGAAGGCAACACTCAAGATTTTTCGAAGATTGCAAGAGTCATTCGCAACCGCCTAGAAAAAGGCATGCCACTTCAAATGGACTCGACGGTTCATTATGTGAAGAAAGTCAGGGGTAAAATCTTTCTAAGTACTAAATCAACACTTTTGAAATCCGAATACAACACATACAAAAATTACGGTCTTCCCCCTGGACCTATAGGTAATCCTGGGTACGACGCACTTTTGGCTGCGGCCAATCCTGCAGTTGGTGATTGGATTTATTTCATAACCGTGGCGCCCGGTGATACCCGATTTACTTCTTCTAACGAGCAATTTTCGGCCTGGAAGATAGAATATAAAAAGAATTTACGCGCAGGGCTATTTGGGAGTTCAAAATGAGTGCAATGAAGTTAAAGGGTGCCGTGCTCGGTTACCCAATAGAACATTCCCTCTCGCCCCTCATGCACCAGACCGCCTTTAAACTTTTGGGAATTGATGGAGATTATTCGGCAATAGAGGTAAAAGGCGGAGCGCTTCAAAAGTTCCTCGAGGACAATGGTGCAGATTATGACTACCTATCGCTAACAATGCCGCTAAAAGAAGAAGCGCTCGAATTAAAAATTCCAATAGAGATAGATGAATTAGGTACACGCATACAGTCTTTAAACACCTTGGTTAATCGAGATGGGCGCTGGTCAGCAACCAGTACCGATGGGTCAGGGTTTCGCAAAGCTTTAGCCAACGCTGGGTTTGATCATTTTGATAAAGTTTTAATTCTTGGTGCCGGCGGAACTGCACGAGCGGTAGCTGGGGCCTTAGATGAAATCGCTGACTCAGTTGATGTGATGCGGCGAAGTGTGCGACGCAGTCCAGCCATAGCTTCCTGTTTCACTAAAATTGAGTGTGATTTCCTAGACTGGAATGATCAAATCGATCTTCGTAAATATGATCTGGTTGTTAACACAACACCTTCAGGTGCGGCCGACCTAGTCGCTGAAAACTTAGCAACCCAGTTAAACGGCGTCCTATTCGATGTTCTTTACAAGCCTTGGCCCACACTTTTGGCTCGCAGGTGGGGCGATGCGGGAGGACAAACAATCAGCGGTTTAGAACTTCTCCTTTACCAAGGTATCGATCAATTAAACATAGTCAGCCCGATGGGTGGCCAGTTAATTGATAAGGATCTTCGTAAGGCGTTATTAAACGCAGTGAAATAATCCACAGGCAGTAAAGCCTCCCTCGTTGGGCCGATTACTCTCCTTTGATGTTCCTTGCACTTATTGCCATCTCTTCATACATATGTGTTGTAGATATAAAAAGCCATCTCATTAGCAATCGCGCTCTTGTCTGTGCCACTCTTACTTTTCTTTCTTTAAGTGCACTGACGCAATGGCATGTGCATCCTCTCACCGGGCTACTTGTTATCTTGGTTGCCCCGTTAATTTTGATGCTGGGTATCGGTGCGGGCGATGTAAAATTGCTGATATTACTTACCTTCTTTTTCATTCCTTTTTCCTGGCAAGTCGGTACTGAATTCTTACTCTCTTTTTCCTTCATTTGCCTTGCTCTATTGGCCGAACGATTGGTCAGATCTCATTCCCTAGCGGGATCTATTGCATTGGCGCCCGCAATATGTGGCGCGGTAATTTGGTGCGCAAGATAACGCCGGGATCTGCGACAATAGGCCAATGCGTTGGCTCACAGCAGGAGAATCTCACGGACAAGCTCTTTCGGCGATCATCGAGGGAATCCCAGCAAGCGTTCATCTAACTTCCAAAGATATTGATTTCCATCTCGCGCGCCGACGTCTGGGATTTGGTCGCGGTGCTCGTCAAAATTTTGAGGCAGATAAAATTACGATCTTGGGTGGCATTCGCTTAGGCCTGACGCAAGGTGGACCCATTTCGATTCAAGTGGGAAATTCTGAATGGCCAAAATGGGAAAAAGTGATGTCCGCTGATCCCGTTCCAAATGAAGAGATAAAAGATTTAGCACGCAATGCACCATTGACTAGACCACGTCCAGGCCATGCCGACATGGTTGGAATGCAAAAATATGATTTCGATGATGCTCGACCAATTCTTGAGCGAGCAAGTGCCCGCGAAACAGCATCACGCGTTGCGTTAGGCGCAGTGGCTCGTGCGTTTCTAGAGCAAAGTGTTGGAATCACAATTTTGAGCCATGTTGTTTCTATTGGTCAGGTACGAATTCCGGAAGGAACGTCTCTGCCCGCGCCGACAGATATGCAGCGAATTGATGCCGACCCGGTTCGTTGTGCAGATCCGGCAACTAGTGCGCTAATGATTTCCGAGATTGAATCGGCTCACTCTGATGGTGACACGCTTGGTGGAGTTTGCGAAGTATTGGCGTACAACCTGCCACCGGGACTTGGTTCTCACGTTCATTGGGATCGCCGCCTTGATGCCAAACTCGCAGGGGCAATGATGGGAATTCAAGCGATCAAGGGCGTTGAAATTGGAGATGGTTTTCTCACAGCAACGCGTCGTGGATCAGTTGCACACGATGAAATTGAACGTGGAAGCGATGGACTTATTTCACGTCGCACAGACCGTGCTGGTGGAACCGAAGGCGGAATGTCTAATGGAGAAATTCTGCGCGTGAGCGTTGCCATGAAGCCAATCTCAACTGTTCCAAAAGCTTTAGACACAATTGATGTCAAAACTGGTGAGGCAGCAAAGGCGATTAATCAGCGTTCTGATGTCTGTGCCGTACCTGCTGCAGGTGTAGTCGCAGAAGCTATGGCAGCACTCGTTCTAGCCGAGGCGGTTCTTGAGAAATTCGGAGGCGATAGCGTTTCTGAAACTCGTCGTAACTACGAGTCTTACATGGCAAACTTGCGTTTCAAGTAGTCCAATATGAGTAAATCTATTGTTTTAATTGGTCCACCTGGTGCAGGTAAAAGTACTATCGGAAAGCAACTTGCGCGGAGCCTAAATAGTTCGTTCACTGACACTGATGACCTTATTGAATCGCAAACCGGTTCAACAATCTCTCAAATCTTTATTGACCAAGGCGAACCTTGGTTTCGCAAGTTGGAGGAAGAAGTAGTTTTAAAGGCAATTACGGATATTGACGGAGTCCTCTCACTTGGTGGGGGAGCGCCGTTATCTCAAAGCGCCCAGGAAAAAATCAGAACCATTTCAAGCCCCGTTATCTTTCTTGATGTCTCTCTTGCAACGGCAGCTCCGCGAGTTGGTTTTAATCGCGATCGCCCGCTTCTGCTCAGTAATCCACGGGCTGCCTGGCAAGAACTTATGGATAAGCGCCGACCAATTTATGAATCACTTGCAACGCAAATAGTTTCGGTCGACGGCCTGTCGCCAAAAGAAGTTGTAGCGAAAATTGTGGAAGTCGTTGGTGAATCAGCATGACGATAGAAGTGCGTTCAGAACACTCATACTCAGTTATAACTGATGTCCCGTGGAAGGTTGAACTTTCCAAACATTTGAAGGGCCGCAGCAAGGCTGCCGTAATTGTTTCTGAAAAAATGCAAGATTTAGTTAAGGATCAAATACATAGCGATGCTGAAGTTATGATCTTTCCTGTACCAGATGGTGAATCAGGCAAGAGCACTTCTACGCTAATAAAGATCTGGGATTGGCTGGGCGCTGCTGGCTTTACGCGAAGTGATTTAGTGATCGGTATAGGTGGTGGAGCAGTCACGGATTTGGCTGGTTTCGCCGCAGCTTCTTGGCTGCGCGGAATTGATTGGATTGCCATTCCAACGACTGTTGCGGGCGCAGTTGATGCGGCTATTGGTGGTAAGACTGCTATTAATAGCGAATACGGTAAGAATTTGATTGGAGCTTTTCATTCTCCGGTCGTGGTCATAGTTGATACCACTTGGTTTACAACCCTTAGTGATCGTGATTTTGCAGCCGGGTTGGCCGAAGTGGTTAAAGCGGGCTTTATTTCAGATGGGAAAATTCTGGAGATCATCGGATCTTCAAATATTTCACAAATTAGAAATAATGAATCGGTGGTGCGAGAACTGGTGGCACGTGCGATGGCGGTAAAAGCTGCTGTTGTTTCTGCTGATTTTAGGGAAAGTTATGATCGGGAGATTCTGAATTACGGCCATACCTTGGGCCATGCCATTGAATTAGATTCTAAGTTTGAAC
>CAITKS010000119.1 GCA_903893085.1 uncultured Actinomycetes bacterium
CTTGTCAGAGTTACTGCAACTGAGCCGACAGTTCCGGCGGCATAGAGAAAACCAAGTGCCCATGGAGTGCCAAGTTCATCTGCCCAAAATGGAATCAGCGCAGTTGGCATGGCAAAGAACATGGCAGCTAAATCAATTAGATAAGTTCCGCGCAAATCTTGGCGACTAAATGCATATCGCACACCTTCATATAAGCCTGCCAGAGATGGCTTTTCGGCCTCTGGGCTAGCGGGCACATTCCTCACTCGCGTTAAGAATGCGAGTGAAATAAGGAAAGTTGCAATGTCTGCCATGTAACCGACGGAGATTGAGAATGTTGAAATCAAAATTCCACCAATTGTCGGTCCGATGATCACACCCAGTTGCCAACGCAGCGACATCAACGCACTTGCCGCCGGCAAATCTGCATGGCCGACCAACCTCGGCAAGATGGCATCGGCACTTGGTCTTTGCAAGCCATTGACGGCGGCGAATAAACCGATGACTACATAGATGAGAATTAGATTTGGGTTGGGTGATAAAGAATTGACTAACAAAATGGCGACCAAAACCAGGGATGCGAACTCGGTGGCCCAAACCATTTTTTTGCGGTCTACATAATCGGCCAGTACCCCGCCATAGAGACCAAAGAGAATTAGTGGAACGATTTCAACGACCCCAGAAAGCCCAACTGCGATGTATGAGTTGGTCATTTCTTTGATCTGAAAAGGCACGGCGACGTATGTGATCATCGATCCGAGGTATGTGATCAGTCCAGATGCCCATAAATTGCGAAAATCGGGGTACTTAGTAAGCGGAGTTAGATCAATTGCGAATCTAGAAAGTTTTGACTCTGCCACTGGGTTAGTTAAAGGTATTTTCAGGGCCCGGGAAAGTTCCCCCACGCACATCTGATGCGAATTCTTGGGCCGCACCCGAAATTTCCTGACGCAGGTTGCGATAAGCCTTCGCCAATTTTGGTGGCTTTGCCGTCAACCCGACCAAATCTGTCCAAACCAAAATCTGGGCATCGCAGTTAACCCCTGCCCCAATTCCGACAGTTGGAATAGAAAGGGCGGCGGTAATTCGCGCCGCTAATTCGGCTGGGACAAGTTCTAGAACAATTGCAAAAGCGCCGGCTTTTTCTAGGGCAAGTGCGGCATCGAAAATCACGTCACCATCTTCGCGACCCTGCACGCGATAGCCACCAAGTTGATGAAGTGATTGCGGAGTAAGGCCCAGATGGCCCATAACAGGAATTCCGGCGGCGGTGAGTTTTTCAACTGTTGCTAAATGTGCACCTTCTAATTTAACGGCCATCGCACCAGCCTCTTTGAAAAAGCGGGTGGAAGTTTGCAATGCTTGTTCGGGGGAAGATTCATAAGACCCAAAAGGCAGATCGGCAACAACCAGTGCGCGCTTTGATGCGCGAACAACCGCGCGAGTTAGCGGAATTAACTCATCGACCGTTACAGTGATTGTGTTTTCTTCTCCTAGAAAATTATTGCCCGCGCTATCGCCCACCAGCAGAACTGGGATTCCGGCCGCATCAAAAATCTCGGCGGTCATCTGTTCATATGAAGTTAGTGCTGCCCATTTTTCGCCGGCAGCCTTGGCCGCTTTTAGATCGACAATGGTGATGCGACGATGTTCGGCCCCGCCATAAAGGGTCGTTGTGGCCCCAGACTTTGATGTCATTTCTTCCTCCAGCCTCGAAGCTTCGCGAGAAGTCCCCGGGTCATTTTTATTGGCGGTATTGGGATAAGGGTAATGGATTACTCTTGAAGTATGAAGTTGCGCATAGCGCTGGCCCAGGTCAACCCAACCGTTGGTGACCTAGCGGCAAATGCTGCGCTGGTGCGAGCAAATGTTGCCACTGCTCAAGAAGCGGGGGCGCACGTTGTCGTCTTTCCGGAAATGGTGTTGACGGGTTATCCAGTTGAAGATTTAGCGCTGCGTCCTTCCTTTCAAGTTGCCAGCCAAAATGCGATTGCAGAATTAGCAGCGCAGTTAACTGGTGAAATCGTGGCGATCGTTGGCTATCTCGATCAAGTAGATGGTGCGCCCCAAAATATGGTTGCGGTGATTTCCGGCGGTGTGATCAAAGCGCGTTATGCCAAATGCCATCTGCCGAATTACGGCGTCTTCGATGAGTTCCGCAATTTTGTGCCGGGGGATAAGACCTTGGTGGTGCGCATACACGGCGTGGATGTTGGTATCGCAATTTGTGAAGACCTCTGGATCGATGGCGGAATCACTGAGCAATTAGCCGCCCGTAAACCTGGATTAGTAATTGTTCCCAACGGTTCACCGTATGAACGCAATAAAGATGACGTGCGCCTTGCCCTTGTGACAAAGCGCGCTCGCCAAGCAGCTGCCCCACTTGTCTATGTAAATATGACTGGTGGCCAAGATGATCTGGTCTTTGACGGTGACAGCATTGTTGTTGATGGTGGGGGCGCAGTAATTGCACGTGCTCCGCAATTTGAAGATGGAATTGCTGTTGTTGATATTGATGTTTCGACCAAGACAAGTACCCCGGATGTCGTGATCTCCGAAGATGAAGTCTCGGTTGATCGCGCTTTAATTCCGGGCATCGCTGTGCGCCTTGATGACCGTGAAGAAATCTGGAATGCGATCGTTGTTGGCTTACGCGATTATGTAGAAAAAAATGGTTTCCGAAGCGTCGTAGTTGGTTTATCTGGCGGAATCGATTCGGCGCTCGTTACAGCCTTGGCCGTTGATGCCGTTGGCGCTAAACGCGTTAACGGTGTTGCCATGCCAAGTAAATATTCTTCAGATCATTCGATCTCTGATGCGCAAGCTTTTGCCGATGCCACCGGTATTCACTTTCGCACCGTGCCAATTGCGCCCATGGTTGATGCCTACATGAGCAACTTAGTTTTAAAGGGTTTGGCCGAAGAAAATCTGCAGGCCCGAGTTCGCGGCACAACTTTGATGGGTATCTCAAATCAAGAAGGACATTTAGTTTTGGCAACTGGCAACAAGTCCGAGCTGGCCGTTGGGTATTCAACTTTGTATGGTGATGCCGTTGGTGGCTTTGCGCCAATTAAAGATATTTATAAAACCGACGTCTGGGCGCTGGCACGTTGGCGCAATGAAGTTGCAATTGCGACTGGGCAGGTTGCGCCAATTCCAGTTAATTCAATTGAGAAAGAACCAAGTGCTGAACTTCGCCCAGATCAAAAAGATAGTGACTCACTTCCTGACTATTTATTACTAGATCGCGTTTTAACTGCCTACGTTGATGAAGATCAAGGATCGGCAGCGTTGATTGCGGCGGGCTTTGACGAGGCGATGGTGCGCAGGGTCATTGCAATGGTTGATAAGGCCGAATACAAACGGCGCCAATATCCACCTGGTCCAAAGGTTTCCAAGCGTGCTTTCGGTAAGGACCGACGCTTGCCAATGACCTCGCACTGGAGTGAATAAGGCTTCGTAACACAGCCGTAACTTTGTCTTGGCAAGATCTGGCCTATGTCAGCCAATGATCCCCAAATGAGTAAGCAGCAAGAGTTCGTTCTTCGCACAATTGAAGAGCGCAATATTCGTTTTATCCGTTTGTGGTTTACCGATGTTTTGGGTTACTTAAAATCTGTTGCGATCGCACCTGCTGAATTAGTAAATGCATTTGAAGAAGGTATCGGCTTTGACGGTTCAGCC
>CAITKS010000120.1 GCA_903893085.1 uncultured Actinomycetes bacterium
AGGCTGCTGGCAATACCTTAAAAGGTGCGGATGTCTCAGATATAAATCTGGCGCGCGTAATCAAAGATGGCGAACAGGTTTATATCTATCCACCAAGTAAGGGCGGCAGTTCCGCGCGCATATCTCCCCAACGAATTAAAGCTCGCGCATCTGGACCAATCGCGTTAAATCGAGCAAGTACAAAAGAATTGGAATCCTTAGATGGAATTGGCCCCGTTCTTGCTGCGCGCATAGTTTCTTATCGAAGCCAGAACGGACCCTTCCTAACGGTTGAAGATGTATTAAAAGTCTCTGGAATTGGTGCCGCTAAGTTCGCGCAATTTAAGGACAAATTACGCGTCTAATTGATTATCGCGCGCTTGCTTTAGGCGGTGCGCTTTGGATCGGCGCCTTAACTCAAAGTTGGATGGCGCCTTGGCGGACCACGGCTGCACTTTCACTGCTCACTTTATTTGTGTTGGCACAACACAAGCGACGTTTAATTGTTCTTATCGCCGCGCTGGCGTTGGGATCGGCGGTGATGTCACTTCGTCAGCAAAGCCTGCAATCAAGTGCGATTAGTGATTATTTCAATCAGAGCGCGCTGGCAGAAGTAGTACTAACGACTGATCCCCATTTAACCAATAAACGGGTAAGCGGACGCAATTTTCTGCCACCGAGTTATAGCGCACTTGCCACTTTGATCGAATTTGGCAGCGCAGATAAAACATTTAAATTGCGCGTTCCGGTGCGTGTCATCCTTAGTGATTTGACTGCCAAGTCTTTGCTGCCAGGCCAACATATTTCCATCAATGTGCGGGTGCTTGAAAGTAAAGAGCCGCGCGTTGCTGCTCTGCTAATTGCAAACTCAAAGTTGCATGTATTGACTCCGGCATCGAGATGGGCAGCTTCGCTTGCGCGCATCCGTCTGGGCCTGCGCGATGCAAGTGGCAACGGAGATGGCGGCTCACTGATTCCGGGAATGGTTTTGGGGGATACCTCACTGCAGAGTGAGAAATTTAAAGACCAGATGCGTCGCTCGGGACTTACGCATTTAGTTGCAGTAAGCGGTGCCAACTTTGCGATTGTTTCGGCATTTGTTTTATGGTGCATGCAATTTATCTTTAAGACGATGCGCTGGCGAGTGCTCGCAACAGCAATTGCCCTGATCTGTTTTATCGCACTTGTACGGCCATCACCTTCGGTCCTTCGCGCAGCTGCCATGGCGGCTGTTTTGTTAATTGCCTATGCCACAAAACGTGGTTCTGATTCTCTGCCCGCTTTAGGTTTTGCTATTGCCGCCGTTGTGATCGGTGATCCATGGCAAAGCAGAGATCCCGGCTTTGCTTTATCGGTATTGGCAACCGCTGGTTTATTGCTCTTTGCGCCAAAGATCATCGCCTTTTTCGAGAGAGCCTTTCCTAAAATAGTTGCGCAAGCGATGGCGCCACCAATTGCTGCAATGATTTTTTGCGCACCTGTCATAGTTGCAATTGCGGGTTATTTATCACCGATGAGCATCATTGCTAATTTACTGGCGGCACCTGCGGTTGCCCCAATTACGATTGTTGGATTTATTGCCGCGTTAATTTCACCGTTTGCTCCACAACTCTCTGTTCTAATGGTCTATCTGGTCAAGCCAATGGCTTGGTGGATCGCAACTATTGCTGACTGGGCGGCCGGCTTTCGCGTTTTAACGATTCAAAAAGGCTTAATAGGCTTTCTGGTAATTATCGTTGTGATTGCACTGGTTTTCCTTGCTCCACGAAAATTAGTAGTTACCTCTTTATTTCTGGTTTTATCGCTGACTTATTTGCAACGTTTTCCAGGTGGTGATTGGCAAGTTGTAAATTGCGATATTGGTCAAGGCGATGGCATGGTAATCAACTTGGGCAAGCATCGTGCGATTCTTATTGATACCGGCCCAGATCCTGCGCTGATTGATCGCTGCCTTAAACAACTTGGAATTCGCGAGATACCTTTATTGATTCTCACGCATGGGCATGCCGATCACATTGCTGGATTATCTGGTGCAATCACCAATCGCAAAGTTGGTACACAATGGTTTGGCAACGTTAAACGCGGAACAGTGGCGCAAATAGATCAAATGCATATCAAAGTGCTTTGGCCAGATAGCGCCACATATGACGAGAATAATTCCAGTATTGCGGTACGTATTGATGCCCCAGATTTTTCACTCTTTGCCGGTGGGGATATGGAGCCACTTACTCAAGCGATAATCGCGCCCGAGTTAACGCAGGTGGATATTTATAAAGTTTGCCATCACGGGTCTGCATATCAGGATGAGGGTTTTACCCGCGCACTCGATCCGCAAGTGGCGTTAATTAGCGTTGGCGCAGAAAATAGTTATGGCCATCCCGCTCCCAAAACACTCGCGTTATTGACGCAGCTAGGCGCTAAAGTACTGCGTACCGACACCGATGGTGCGATTGCAGTACGTGCTCGTCGCCATCGGTTGCAGGTTAAGACCAGCAAGAACCGTTTCACTTATCTACGGTGGGAATAGCTCGAGACAGGAGGCCTAAGAAATGAATCCGTTTTATTTAATCTTGGGCAGTGAAGGTGCGCTCAGCGATCGCGCTCTGGCTAAATTAGCGGCACAGTTGAAAGAAGAAAAGGCCGAATCCACAACGATATTTGCAGCCGATGCTTTATTAGGTGATATTTCCGATGCTCTGGCGCCTTCATTATTTTCAGAACGCCGCGCCTTAATTATTAAGGATTTACAGGACTTACCCGAAGATTCCAAAGATGAAGTAATTCGTTATTTATCCGAACCCGATGAGATGACCACGTTGATATTTGTTCACAAAGGTGGCGTAAAGGGTAAAGCGTTACTTGATGCAATTAAGAAAGTTAAGCCTGAAATAATTGCCTGTGAGCCACTTAAGAAAGAAGCCGAAAAAGAAGCTTTCGTTAAAGATCTATTTTTAGATAGCGGACGTAAAGCATCACCTGCTGCAGTCGCTGCCTTAGTTGGCGCACTTGGTGGGGATATGCGCGAGCTACAACAAGCTGTTTCGCAGATCGCACTAGATTCTCCGGCCGGGGTAATTGATGAAGCGATGGTCGATAAATTCCACCAGGGACGTGTAGAGACAACCGGTTTTGATGTGGCAGATGCAACGATCGATGGAAATTTACCAACGGCGCTAATTTCTTTGCGCAGCGCAATCGAAACCGGAACAGATCCCGTAATGGTCACATCAGCAATTGCATCCGCACTTCGTTCACTTGCTAAGGTCTCTGGTTCTGCAAGTGGTGCTAAATCATTTGAATTAGCTGGACAACTTGGCATGGCGCCATGGCAGATTGATAAAGCGCGTCGTCAATTACAAGGTTGGACACCGCGCGCACTTTCAAAGGCGGTACAAGCAATCGCTCTGGCAGATGCGCAGGTAAAAGGTGCGGCCACTGATCCGATCTATGCCCTCGAAAAAGCCCTCGCCACAATCACCGCCGCTCGCACCGCCAGATAGCCTCTGTTAGGCGGGGATCAGACCCCAATTTGAGCCTGAACCCCTTGCGCTGATAACCTACGCGTCTGCCTGGCAACCAAAAGGGTTATCACAGCTTTAGACGTTCGGAGTAATACACGTGGCAAATATCAAGTCGCAGATCAAGCGCGTTAAGACAAACGAGAAGGCGTACCAACGCAATAAGTCTGTCTCATCATCTATTAAGACTGCTGTCCGCAAATTCCGCGATGCAGTTGCTAAAGGTGACGCTGCTGCAGCAACTACTGAACTTCGTGCCGCTTCAAAGGCTTTAGACATTGCAGTTTCAAAGGGTGTAGTTCACCGCAACACTGCAGCAAACAAGAAGTCATCAATGGCTAAGGCTGCTGCCAAAGCCGGCGCTCGTTAATTCTTAATACGCACCAGAAAAGGGGCGGATAAAAGTGCCTGCAATTTCACTTGCTAAGGCTCCGCAACCCGCAGCAACTAATCCAGCGCAGATTCGTAATTTCTGCATCATTGCCCATATCGACCACGGTAAATCTACCTTGGCTGATCGCATGCTCGGAATCACTGAAGTAGTAGAAGCACGCAATATGCGCGCGCAATATTTAGATCGCATGGATATCGAACGCGAACGTGGCATCACCATTAAATCGCAAGCAGTTCGTCTGCCATGGCGCAGCGGTATTGATGGCCAGGAATACATTCTTAATATGATCGATACACCTGGACACGTTGACTTTACCTACGAAGTTTCGCGCTCGCTCGCAGCATGTGAAGGCGCAGTTCTTTTAGTTGATTGCGCACAAGGCATTGAAGCGCAGACTCTGGCCAATCTTTATTTGGCGATGGAGAACAACCTAACGATTATTCCCGTGCTAAATAAAATTGATTTACCTAATGCCCAACCAGAGAAATTTGCCGCAGAACTTGCTCGTTTAATTGGCTGCCAACCAGAAGATTGCTTGCGTGTTTCAGGAAAGACTGGCGATGGCGTTGCCGAACTTCTCGATCAGATCGTTGCGCAAATTCCGGCACCAGTTGGCGATGCCAACGCACCAGCACGCGCACTTATCTTTGACTCGGTCTATGACTCATACCGCGGCGTTGTTACTTATGTTCGCGTTATCGATGGTCGCATCAATCCGCGCGAGCAGATCCAAATGTTTTCAACTGGCGTACGACATGAAGCCCTAGAAGTCGGCGTCATTTCACCAGAACCAGTACCAAGCAAAGGTTTAGGCGTTGGCGAAGTAGGTTATTTAATTACTGGAGTAAAAGATGTGCGCCAATCTCGTGTTGGTGACACGGTTACTAATTATCAAAACCCAACTAAGACAGCCCTTGCCGGATATAAAGATCCGAAGCCAATGGTTTTCTCAGGACTCTTTCCACTCGACGGTGCTGACTTTCCTTTACTTCGCGACGCTCTAGATAAGTTGCAGCTAAATGATGCTGCCCTTGTTTATGAACCAGAGAGTTCAGCAGCGCTTGGCTTTGGTTTCCGCTGTGGCTTCTTAGGTCTTTTACATATGGAAATTGTGCGCGAACGACTAGAACGCGAATCAGGAATCAGCCTTATTTCAACTGCGCCTAACGTGGTTTATCGCGTGATGCTCGAAGATGGCAAAGAATTCATTGTTACCAACCCATCAGAATTTCCTGATGGCAAGATCAATTATGTGAAAGAGCCGATCGTAAAGTGCACCATTTTGGCGCCATCTGAATACATCGGCACAATCATGGAACTCTGCCAAGATCGCCGCGGAACTTTGCAGGGCATGGATTACATCTCAGAAGATCGCGTGGAAATCCGTTACACATTGCCACTTGCCGAAATCGTCTTTGATTTCTTTGATCAGCTAAAGAGTCGCACAAAGGGTTATGCCTCACTTGATTATGAAGAACTCGGTGATGAAGAAGGCAACCTGGTTAAGGTCGATATCTTGCTACAAGGTGAAGCAGTCGATGCTTTCAGTGCCATAGTGCACCGCGACAAGGCTTATTCATATGGCGTAATGATGACCGGCAAGTTGCGCGAACTTATTCCGCGTCAACAATTTGAAGTCCCAATTCAGGCAGCAATTGGTTCACGTATCATCGCGCGCGAGAGCATCCGCGCAATTCGGAAAGATGTTTTGGCTAAATGTTATGGTGGCGATATTTCGCGTAAGCGCAAACTTCTTGAAAAGCAGAAGGAAGGAAAGAAGCGCATGAAGATGGTGGGACGCGTTGAAGTTCCCCAAGAAGCCTTCGTCGCCGCCCTTGCCACTGACGCTGATATCGAAAAGATTAAAGCCGCCCGTAAGCAAGACTGATCGTGCTCTCTTTCTACGTACATATCCCATATTGCATAAAGCGATGTGGGTATTGCGACTTCAATACTTACACTCCATCCGAGCTACAAGATGGCGCATCCCTTGAGATAGTTTCCAATGATTACATCGATGCCGTTCTGCTCGAATTGGAATCAGCACCGACCGATTCTGTACCAACCATTTTCTTTGGGGGAGGAACGCCGTCTCTGCTACCTGCAAGTGATTTGGGGCGAGTGATCACTGCGATTAAGGCGCGTAATGGGTTAACTGCTGATTGCGAGATAACGCTGGAGGCTAATCCTGATTCTGTTACCGCCGAGAAATTATCTGCTTATTTAGCTGCCGGATTTAATCGCATCTCTTTCGGTATGCAATCGGCGCAACCTCATGTTTTGGCGGCTTTAGATCGCACGCATAATCCTGAAAATGTTAAGCGCGCAGTTGATATGGCACGTGCAGCAGGGTTTGGCAGTATCAGCGTTGATTTAATCTATGGAACTCCAGGTGAATCACTGGAGGATTGGCGCTCCACAGTTACCGAGGCACTTTCTTTAGATATCGATCACATAAGCGCTTATGCACTCATAGTTGAAACTGGCACGAAACTTGCGGCACAAATAAAGCGCGGCGACTTAACAATGCCAAATGATGATCTGATGGCAGATATGTATTTGCTGGTTGATCAAATGTGTAACGATGCTGGTTTGCTATGGTACGAGCTATCAAATTGGGCAAAGCCTGGCCATGAATGTGCGCACAATATTGCTTACTGGAAGAGCGCTAATTGGTGGGGACTCGGACCTGGTGCTCATTCGCATATAGATAAAAAGCGATTTTGGAATGTCAAACATCCAACTGCTTATAAGCAAAAACTATTTGCAAAAGAATCTCCAATTGCCGATTCTGAGTATTTAACTGATGAACAATTAAGAGATGAATCGATCATGTTGGCAATTCGTATGCGCACAGGTCTTTCGCTTGAATTATTAAGCAGCGCAGCACAAGAGCGAGTTTTGCAGTATCAAAGTAGTGGCCATTTAAATCAGATAGATGGCAAGTTGCAATTGACGGCCCAAGGACGATTGATCGCTGATCGCTTGGTTCGTGAGGCGCTGGGCTAAGCGCCTGTAGTACCTTTAGCCCATGAGCACTAACGCAACGATCCTCCTGACATTTCTCGCAGTCGTCTTTGTTATCTCTGGGCTATCCAAGGCCAGCGGAAACGAGAAAGGCTTATCTGGCACACGCGATGTAAATGTAAAAGATGGCATCGCTCGCGTAATTGGCGTCTTTGAAGCGCTGCTTGCGCTGGGGCTAATTCTTGGACTTAAATGGAATTGGATGGCTTACTTCCCACTTTTGGGTCTCTGGTTCTTTATGGCCGGGGCAGTTTTTGTGCACTTTAAAGCCAGCAAAGTTAGAACTGCTTTTCCGGCTTTCTTTCTACTAACACTTATCTCAATCGCACTCGTACTCATCTAAAGAAAAGATCTGAATAATATAACTATGCAATCGCAACGCCGTCTAGAAATTTTGCGCGCTATCGTAGATGAATACGTAGCAACGCAAGAACCTGTCGGCTCAAAATCCATTGCAGATAAATCATCCCTCGGGCTTTCTCCAGCAACAATCCGCAATGAAATGGCGGTCCTAGAAGACGAGGGCTTGATTACTCATCCTCATACTTCTGCTGGACGAATTCCAACCGATCTGGGCTATCGCGTATTCGTAGACAAGCTTGCCACCGTTAAACCTTTATCTTCAGCCGAGCGTCGCGCCATTGAAACCTTTTTAGATGAAGCAAATAACCTAGAACAGTTAATGAAGAGATCTGCAAAGTTGTTAGCAGATTTAACTAAGCAGGTTGCAGTAATTACCTTTCCCATGATTGGCGAAAGCCTGGGCAGCGGGAAGATGATGATTTCAGGAACAGCTAACTTGGCGCGTTCGGGCGAAGATTTAGGGACGTCACTTTCACCAATTCTTGAAGCACTCGAAGAACAAGTTGTCTTATTGCGCTTGCTTGGTGATGCCAACGAAAATGTTCAGGTTCGAATTGGCGGAGAACAGAACGAGACAAATTTGCGGCAAACATCTCTGGTAACCGTTGGTTATGGCGCAGATAATTCAGCGATTGGTGCACTCGGAGTTTTAGGACCGACCCGCATGGATTACGCAGGATCAATTGCGGCGGTAACAGCAGTTGCCCGTTATGTTGGACGATATATTTCGGAGAGCAATTAATTTATGTCTGATCATTACCAAACGCTAGGCGTGGATCGCGGTGCTAGCGCCGATGAAATAAAGAAGGCCTATCGCAAGATTGCGCGTGAGCTTCACCCTGATGTGAATCCGGATCCTACGGTTCAAGATAAATTCAAGGAAGTTACTGCAGCATATGAAGTTTTAAGTGATCCGCAGAAACGTCAGTCATATGACATGGGCGGTTCTGGTTTCGGTGGTGGATTTGGTGGCGGTGGATTTAGCGACATTATGGATGCATTCTTTGGAGGCGGACAAAACCGCGGACCACGTCCACGTATGCGCCAAGGACAAGATGCGTTAATTCGTGTTGAAGTTGATTTAAATGAAGCGTGCTTCGGAACCGAAAGAGATATTTCAGTTGAAAATGCTGTCACCTGTACAAAATGTAAAGGCCATGGATCTGCAGACTCATCCGCACCTGCGATGTGTCAAGTATGTAAAGGTCGCGGTGAAACGCAGCAAGTACAAAGATCATTTCTTGGCCAAGTTATGACTTCTCGTCCTTGTGGTTCTTGTCAGGGATACGGCAGCGTTATTCAAAATCCATGTCGCGAATGCGCTGGGGATGGACGCGTTCGTGCACGCCAAAGTATAAGTGTGAAGATTCCAGCCGGCGTTGAAACAGGAAACCGTATTCAACTCGCTGGGCGTGGTGAAGTCGGTTCTGGCGGCGGCCCCGCTGGTGATTTATATGTTGAAATCGTCGAAGCACAACACCCATATCTCATTCGTGATGGCCACAACTTGCATGTAGCTATAGAAGTTTCTTTCGCCGCAGCATCACTTGGCAGCAAAGTAATGGTGGAATCTTTAGATGGTCCAATAGAAGTTGAAGTTCGTTCCGGAACTCAAAGCGGTGCAACGATTCCGGTGCGTGGCAAAGGCATGACGCGTCTGCGCGCCGGCACACGTGGTGATTTAATCGTGCACGTTGAGGTGCAGACACCAAATAAATTAAGCCGAGATCAAGAAGAGATGCTCCGCAAATTTGCATCATCCCGCGGTGAAAAGCCAGGAGATGTAAAGATCAAGGGGCTCGAACAAGGATTCTTTAGCAAGTTCAGAGATGCCTTCGGTCGCTAATGCTCACCCTTTTCTTTGTTAACGATCTTCCTAAAGTTGTTGGAACAAGCTATGAATTCGGTGGCGATGATGCTGGCCATGCAATCCGCGTTTTGCGCACACAGGTAGGTGACAGCTTTGCACTCTCTGATGGGCAGGGCGCTTGGTCAACGGTGCAAGTAACCGCATTAGGTAAGAAGACTTTAACTGTTGCAGTAACGCAGACAGGTTACGAAGAAGCGCTACCGGTTGAATTCACTGTTGCGCAGGCCTTGACTAAAGGCGATCGTATTAAAGAATCAATTGAGTTAAATACCGCAGGTGGCGCAGATGTAATTTTATTGTGGGCAGCAGCGCGTTCGATTGGTAAAGCAACCCCAGATTTAATGCAGAAGTTAGCCACGACAGCTCGCGAGGCAAGTAAGCAGACCAGACGCAATCGCATTCCATTTGTGATGGGCGTTTTGGATGCTAAAAAAATTGCCGCCGAGATTCCAAATTATGATCTAGCGATAATCTTTCACGAGAGTGCACAACACAAGTTAACTGAAATTGTTAAGCCTGGTGTTAAGAAAGTTTTAGCCATTATTGGCCCTGAAGGTGGAATTACCGATGAAGAGTTAGCGATCTTTACCAGCGCTGGTGCACAAGTGGCGCTGATGGGTCGGCCAATATTTCGTTCCGCCCACGCTGGCATGGCGGCGCTTTCTGGTCTAAACGCCGCTTTAAAAATTTGGTAAAGGTATAGTCAACTTATGGCGCTCGATCCAGATTGCATCTTCTGCAAAATCATTGAAGGTCAGATCCCTGCCGAGATAGTTTTTAGAAATGAAAATGTGGTCGCCTTCAACGATCTAAACCCGCAGGCCCCAACACATGTTTTGTTAATTCCAACTCTGCACACTGAAAATGCGGCAACACTTGCAAAGACTTCGGCAACCATCACCGCCGCACTCTTTACGGCGGCTGCGCAGATTGCAGCCGAACGTGAGTTAACCGGTTATCGCACAGTCTTTAACACTGGCGCCGATGCTGGGCAGAGCGTCTTCCACGCTCATTTACATCTGCTTGGCGGGCGTGGGCTCGCATGGCCACCCGGTTAAAAGTAGTATCTCTGACTATATGGAACGAACTCTGATCACCGTCCCACCTGCGATCTCGATGGTTTCACTCATCGGCGCCAACGATGCAAACTTACGTGCCATCGAAGCAGCTTTCCCGAGCGTAAACATCACTGTTCGTGGCAATGAAATCACTCTTCGCGGACCACA
>CAITKS010000121.1 GCA_903893085.1 uncultured Actinomycetes bacterium
ACCGCAATTGTGCGCTTACTCGAAGATGGCGACATCACAACCGGCGGACGTGCGATGGCAAAGTCTGAACGCGTTACAAATGGTCAAATTATTGAAGTCCTAATGCCAGAGCCGCTTAACCAAGATCCCATCCCATTAACTCCGCTTGCAGGGCTAACCGTTGTCTACGATGACGAAGATATTGTTGTAATTGATAAACCGGTTGGTTGTGCCGCTCATCCCAGCCCAGGTTGGATGGGGCCAACAGTTGTTGGCGCACTCACCGCAGCTGGCTACACAATTTCCACATCAGGTCCTGCAGAGCGAGCCGGCATAGTTCACCGCCTTGATGTTGGAACTAGCGGATTAATGATCGTCGCCAAAAGCGATCGTGCTTACACTGTTTTAAAAGATGCATTTCGAAACCATGATATTGAAAAGACTTATCACGCACTTGTGCAAGGCCATATGGATCCGGTCTCCGGAACAATTGATGCACCAATTGATCGCCACCCGAAAGAAGATCATCGCTTTGCAGTTGTTGCAACAGGCAAAGAAAGTATTACGCACTATGAAGTAATCGAGTTTTATCGTTCGGTATCTCTTGTAAAAGTTGAATTGGAGACAGGACGTACACATCAAATTCGTGTTCACTTCTCTGCCCTAAATCATCCACTCGTTGGTGACACTACGTATGGCGCAGATCCCGTTCTCGGAAAATCGTTAGGTATGTCACGACCTTGGTTGCACGCGCTGGAACTTCGCTTTAACCATCCCGTAACGAAGCAACCACTTGTTCTAAAGGCTCCCTATGCACCTGACCTTCAGGCTTGTCTGGCGTTGCTATCCGAAGCCGTTCTGCCTTAGCCACTAACCTTGTGCAACTGTGACGACTGAGAACCCAACACCCGCTGCGAATAAACGCGACTCGTTCGTACATCTGCACGTACACACCGAATATTCAATGCTCGATGGGGCAGCTCGCGTTGGCGATATAGTACAAGAAGTTGCGCGCTTGGAAATGCCAGCGATTGCAATGACAGATCACGGAAATGTTTTTGGGGCATTTGATTTTTACAAACAAGCGACAAAGGCCGGCGTAAAACCAATCATTGGCATCGAAGCATATGTGGCACCTGAATCACGTCACGATAAGAAACGTGTGCAATGGGCCGATGGCGGAGACGATGATGTTTCAGGCGGCGGCGCATATACGCATATGACGATCTTGGCCGAAAATAACCATGGCTTAGCAAATCTCTTTCGCTTGTCATCTCTGGCATCGCTAGAAGGTTATTACTACAAACCGCGCATGGATCGCGAACTTCTTTCAAAATATGCCGATGGTTTAATCGCAACTACGGGATGTCCTGGTGGTGAAATTCAAACTCGATTACGCATGGGCAATTACAAAGAGGCGATGCGCGCGGCAAGTGATTATCGAGATATTTTCGGTGCCAACAACTTCTTCTTAGAGTTAATGGACCATGGCATTGATGTAGAAACCAGAGTCAAAGAGGATTTACTTAAACTTGGGCGCGAATTAAAGCTGCCTTTGCTTGCTACCAACGATCTGCACTACACACGACATGAGGATGCTCCGGCGCATGAAGCACTTCTCTGCGTTCAATCTGGCTCGACTTTGGCTGATCCCAAGCGATTTAAATTCGATAATGACGAGTTCTATTTAAAAACACCAGCGCAGATGCGGGAACTTTTCAAGGATGTTCCAGAAGCTTGCGATAACACATTACTTATCGCCGAACGTTGTAATGTGAAATTGCGCGAAGGTGAAAACTTAATGCCCGCCTTCTCAGTTCCTGCGGGTGAAACAGAAGATAGTTGGCTCCGTAAAGAATCCGAACGCGGACTAGCCAATCGCTTTGGTGACAAAGTTTCCCAGGCTCATGTCGATCGCCTAAATTACGAATTAGGTGTCATGGAAAAAATGGGTTTTCCTGGCTACTTCCTTGTGGTTGCTGATTTAGTTTGGCATGCCAAGAAAGTTGGAATCCGAGTCGGACCAGGACGTGGATCTGCAGCTGGATCTTTAGTTGCTTATTCACTCGGCATCACAGGTTTAGATCCGATTGAACACGGCTTACTTTTTGAGCGATTTCTAAATCCAGAACGTATCTCAATGCCAGATATCGATCTGGACTTTGATGAACGTCGTCGCGGCGAAATGATTCGTTATGCAACAGAAAAATATGGCGAAGACCGAGTTGCTCAAATCATTACCTACGGCACAATTAAATCAAAGCAGTCAATTAAGGATGCAACTCGCGTTCTTGGTTACCCATATGTAATTGGTGAGAAGTTAACTAAAGCGCTGCCACCATCAGTAATGGGTAAGGATATTTCGTTATCAGGTGTCTTTGATACCGCAGATCCTCGTCATGGAGAAGCGGGCGAATTCCGTGAGCTTTATCAGAGTGATCCAGATTCAAAGAAAGTGGTTGATCTTGCGCGAGGCCTAGAAGGTTTGAAACGTCAATGGGGCGTTCACGCAGCCGGCGTCATTCTCTCGCGCGAACCTTTGCTCGATGTGATTCCAATTCATCGTCGCGAAGCCGACGGTGCGATCATCACGCAATTTGATATGGGTGCTTGCGAATCCACTGGTTTGTTAAAGATGGACTTCCTTGGACTGCGAAATCTTTCAGTGCTAGATGATGCTCTTATCAATATAAAAGAGAACAAGGGAATTGATGTAGTCCTAGAAGATTTGCCGCTTCATGATCAAAAAACATTCGAACTCTTATCTCGCGGAGACACTCTCGGAGTGTTCCAACTCGATGGTGGTCCCATGCGATCCCTTCTTCGTAACATGGCACCAGATTCATTCGCAGATATATCAGCCGTTATCGCCCTTTATCGCCCAGGCCCTATGGGAGAAAACGCGCACAATAACTACGCCGATCGCAAAAATGGTCGCAAACCGGTTGAGCCAATACATCCAGAACTTTTTGAACCACTGCAGGAAATTTTGGGGGATACCTACGGCCTAATTGTTTATCAAGAACAAGTAATGGCGATTGCCCAAAAAGTTGCGGGATTCTCACTTGGCCGTGCAGATCTATTGCGTAAAGCAATGGGTAAGAAGAACAAGGAAATTCTAGATAAAGAATATGTTCCATTCGAAGCGGGTATGAAAGAAAATGGTTTCTCAACTGCTGCCATAAAGCGCTTATGGGATGTTTTGATCCCGTTCTCGGATTACGCATTCAACCGTGCGCATAGTGCTGGTTATGGAGTTGTATCTTTCTGGACAGGATATTTAAAGGCCAACTATCCAACGGAATACATGGCTGCACTCCTTACAAGTGTGCGCGATGATAAAGATAAATCAGCGCTTTATTTGTCAGAGTGCCGCCGCATGGGAATTAAGGTTTTGCCACCAGATGTAAATGAATCCAATGCCGAGTACACACCACGCGGTACAGATATTCGCTTCGGACTGGCAGCGATTCGAAACGTTGGCGAAGGCGTTGTTGCTTCTATTAAAAGTGCACGTGAAGCAAAGGGAGCATTCACTTCATTCGGTGATTTCCTCGCCAAGGTAGATGCTCAAGTTTGTAATAAAAAGACGATCGAATCTCTCATCAAAGGTGGCGCTTTCGATTCACTGCAACATCCCCGTAAATCGCTGATGACAATTCATCTTGAAGCTATTGATTCAGTGATCGAAACCAAGCGCGCTGAAGCCATCGGACAGTTTGATCTATTCGGTGGAGAATCAATGACTCAAGTTGCTGGTCTAGATATTGAAATTCCGACTTTTGAATGGGATAAAGCAACGCTTTTAAGTTTCGAACGCGAAATGCTGGGACTCTACGTATCTGATCATCCACTGCTTGGCGTAGAACATATTCTGCGTTCCAACACAGATATGTCAATTAGCGCGCTGTTAGCCGATGACAGCACACCAGATGGCGTTGTCACTCTTGGCGGTTTAATCACAGGGGTGCAGAGAAAAGTTTCACGACAAGGTTCTTCGTGGGCGATTGTTAGCTTGGAAGATCTAGAAGGCGCAGTAGAAGTTCTCTTCTTCGCAAATACCTATAACCAATATGCCTTAACGCTTATTGAAGATCGCGTAGTGACGGTGCGTGGACGTTTTGAACGTCGTGATGAACAAGTTCGATTTACCGCCCTTGAGATGAAATCACTTGATATCTCAACTGGCCCAGTAGGACCGCTATTGATTTCACTTCCTGTTTCACAGTGCACGCCACCAATCGTTGATCGCATGAAAGAAATCTTGCGATCACATCCTGGAAAACGAGAAGTACATATGCAGATAGATGACCAAGGAACTCTGACAACGATGAAGATCGATGCCTTGGTTACTGCATCCCCTAGCCTGAGCGCTGATCTCAAATCAATTCTGGGACCGGACTGTTTGATCCGAATTTAATTGCGGCACTTGGCCAACAGGTCAGCCGTTAGACTTAGCCCATGATTCGTACGCTTGATCTGCGCGGTAAAGCACTTACCAAAGCTGGCTATCAGCGCGCTATTCCTCGTGCAAAGTTAGATATCGCAACTGCCATGCTCGCTATTGAGCCGATTTTAAGCCGCGTCAAAAATGGCAACGAAGCAGCACTAATAAAGCTAGCGCAAGAATTTGATGGCGTAACCCCAACTTCAATCAGAGTCTCTCAAGAATCACTAGATCAAGCACTTAGCGATTTAAATCCTGCAGTGCGTAAGGCGTTAGAAGTTTCAATTGAACGAATTCGAAAAGTCCACTCAGATCAAGTTCGTAAAGAGAGTGTTACAAAGGTTGTAGATGGCGGGCAGATAACCGAACGCTGGATACCGGTCGATCGCGTTGGACTGTACGTTCCAGGTGGACGTGCGGTTTATCCAAGTAGCGTGCTGATGAATGTAATTCCGGCACAGATTGCAAAGGTTTCCAGTATTGCTGTGGCATCACCTCCACAAAAAGAATTCGGTGGGCTTCCACATCCAACCATTTTGGCTGCTTGTTCACTCCTAGGAATAACAGAGGTTTATGCAGTTGGGGGAGCCCAAGCGATTGCACTCTTTGCATATGGAATGGAAGGTCTATCTGAAAAGTGTGATCTCGTTACCGGCCCTGGCAATATTTATGTTGCTGCAGCCAAGCGTGCCCTTCGCGGTGTTATTGGTATTGATTCGGAAGCAGGACCAACTGAAATCGCAATTTTGGCAGATGAAAGTGCGATCGCATCTGATGTAGCCGCAGACCTAATTAGCCAGGCTGAGCACGATGTAATAGCAGCAGCAGTTTTAGTTACTGATTCACTTGAACTTGCGGATGCGGTTGCCAACGAACTTGCTACGCGAGTTGCTAACACAAAACATGCCGATCGAATTCGCGAGGCACTGTCTGGAGTGCAATCAGCAATAGTTTTGGTTGATTCAATTTCACAGGGACTTGATGTCGTAAACGCCTACGCTGCTGAACACTTAGAGATCCAAACAAAGAACGCGGCTGCCGATGCGCTTAAAATTCGCAACGCAGGCGCTGTATTCATTGGCAGATTTTCACCTGTTTCACTTGGTGATTATTCGGCAGGCTCTAACCACGTTTTGCCAACTGGGGGATGTGCTTGTCACAGCAGCGGCTTATCGGTTCAAACTTTTTTGCGTGGGCTTCACTACATCGAGTATTCGAAAAGTGCATTTGTAGATATTGCAGAAACAGTAATAACGCTTGCTAACTCTGAAGATCTGCCCGCTCACGGTGAAGCCATGACTGCGCGATTGGAAAAATTATGAGCGCGCAAAACTGGCCGCTGTGGATGCCACTACGTGAGGATTTAAAACCGCTATCTGCCTATGGCGCACCGCAAGTTCCGGCACAGGCGACGTTAAACACAAATGAAAACCCATACCCGCCTTCACCTGAATTTGCACAAGCGATTGCAGATCGAGTTCACAACATCGCCAGCAATCTAAATAGATATCCAGACCGTGATGCAGTTGTCCTGCGTGGCGCTCTGGCTAACTTTATAAATTCTTTATCTGGAACATCTTTTGGCGTTGACAACATTTGGGCAGCCAATGGAAGCAATGAAATTATCCAATCACTCTTTTTGGCATTTGGAGATCGTCCGGCACTTGGCTTCACCCCTTCGTATTCGATGCATCCGCTTATTGCCAAAGTAACCGCAACCCAATGGAACGATGGCGGACGTCGCCCAGATTTTTCACTTGACATAGCAAAAGCTAAATCAGATATCGCATCCGTTAAACCAGCTCTAACTTTTGTAACGACACCAAATAACCCAACTGGAACAACCGTTACTTTGGCCGAAATAGAAGAGTTGCTTAAGGCAGCAGCAGAAGTGAACGGTCTTCTTATCGTGGATGAGGCATACGCCGAATTCTCGAATCAACCATCGGCTGTGACCCTGCTTCCCAAGTACTCCAATTTGATCGTCATTCGCACGATGAGCAAAGCATTTGCTTTTGCTGGCGCTCGTTTGGGTTATTTGATCGCAAATAAAGAGTTAGTTTCTGCGATGTTTCTTGTGCGACTCCCTTATCACTTGAGTTCTGTGACTCAAGCGGCTGCAGAAGTCGCACTGGAATATCAAGGCGAACTCTTGGGAAATGTTTCGACCTTGATCAGCGCCCGCAAAACGGTTATTGCTGCGCTAGAAAATTTAGGTCTGCAAGTTGTTCCGAGCCAGGCCAATTTCATTATCTTCTCTGGCTTTCCAATGCAGCCCGCGCAGTTATGGCGCCAATTGCTAGATCGCGGAGTTCTGATCAGGGATGTGGGATTATTGACCCACTTACGAATGACCATTGGCAATGAGGCCGAGAACAAAAAATTTATTCAAGCCCTGCAGGAAATCTTGAACGGAGAAGGCCAATGAGAACAGCTCGCGTCGAACGCAAGACAAAAGAGTCACATGTCATCGTGGAGTTAAACCTTGATGGTGAAGGTGCAATTTCTGTTGACACAGGGGTTCCATTCTTTGACCACATGCTCTCGCAACTCGGTAAGCACTCTGGCTTTAATTTAACGGTTAAGACAACTGGCGATGTCGATGTGGATTCGCACCACACAGTTGAAGACACTTCACTAGCTTTTGGCCAAGCACTGCGCGAAGCGCTCGGCGATAAAGTTGGTATCCGTCGCTTTGGCGATGCCATGGTTCCTCTGGATGAAGTATTAGTTCAAGCAGCAGTAGATCTATCTGGCCGACCATATTTGGTTCATCGCCAACCTGAAATCGTAGAATTAATTGGCACCTTTGACACAACACTTGGAAAACATATTTGGGAATCAATTGTTGCTGAGGCTCGTATTGCTTTGCATGTTCGTGTTTTAGAAGGTCGCAATGCGCACCACGTATTTGAAGCGCAATTTAAGGCAGTTGCTCGCGCACTTCGTGATGCAGTTTCATTAGACGGTGGAATCGCAGGAGTTCCTTCAACTAAAGGTTCTCTCTAATAGTGATTGCAATTCTTGACTACGGGTCAGGTAACTTGCGATCTGCCCAACGCGCCTTCGAACGCAGCGGGTCTGAAGTAGTCGTAACTTCCGATAAAGAAATTGCGCTCAACGCTGCTGGATTAGTTGTTCCGGGCGTTGGTGCATTTGCAGCATGCATGCGTGGACTGGCGAAGGTCGGTGGCGATGAAATAGTTCGCGCGCGTGTTGCCGCAAAGCGACCAACACTCGGAATCTGTGTAGGAATGCAGATATTTTTTCGAGATGGCGATGAGCACACAGAAGGCGAACTCCATAAAGGTGTTGGGGTTTGGCAGGAAAGCATTACAAAACTCAAGGCCCCAATTTTGCCGCACATGGGCTGGAATACCGTTTCAGTCACAGGAGATTCCACTTTATTCAATGGGCTAACCGATCAAGCTTTTTACTTCGTGCATTCATATGCGGCTAAGAAACCTGTCGGTCATACGCAAGGGTGGACAACTCATGGAGAAAAATTCTTAAGTGCTGTTGAAGATGGCGCAATTTGTGCGACGCAATTTCACCCAGAAAAATCCGGCGATGCTGGCATTGCGCTAATTAAGAATTGGGTAGGAATGCTGTGAATAACTCAGATTACTTAGAACTTTTGCCGGCTGTAGATGTAAAAGATGGGAAAGCCGTTCGTTTGGTCCAAGGAGAACTTGCGCGCGAAAGCATTTATGGGGCACCACTTGAAGTCGCTTTGGAATTTCAAAGTGCTGGCGCAGAGTGGTTACACCTAGTTGACCTTGATGCTGCATTCGGTCGTGGAGATAACAGCGCAATGCTTGCTGAAGTCGTGGGGCGTCTAGATATTAAGGTGGAACTCTCTGGCGGAATTCGAGATGACGAATCGTTAAAGCGAGCCTTAGCAACGGGTTGTCGCCGCGTAAATTTAGGAACCGCCGCGTTGGAAAATCCTGATTGGACAGCACGCGTTATCGCCGAACATGGTGATCGCATTGCTGTTGGACTAGATGTCAGGGGACATGTATTGGCTGCGCGCGGTTGGACCAAAGAGGGCGGAGATTTATTTGAAACTTTGGAAAGGTTAGAACGCGATGGTTGTACTCGTTATGTCGTCACCGATGTTACAAAAGATGGAACCCTTCAAGGACCAAATCTAGAATTGCTCAAGGAAGTCTGTTCAGTTACGAATCAACCGGTCATCGCAAGCGGTGGAATTTCTTCACTTGCCGATATCGCAGCACTTTCTGCTCTGCACAAAATTGGAGTCGAAGGCGCAATAGTCGGTAAAGCACTTTATGCCGGAGCTTTCACTTTAGAAGAAGCTCTTGAGCTGACTAAAGGTAAGAGATAAATGGCGTTATCTGTTCGCATCATTCCTTGCCTGGATGTAACCGATGGTCGGGTCGTTAAAGGTGTAAATTTCACTGATCTTGTTGATGCTGGCGATCCAGTTGAAATGGCTTCGCTTTACAACTCCGAAGGCGCAGACGAATTAACTTTTCTAGATATTTCTGCCAGCAGCTCTGACCGCGAAACCACGTTGGACGTTGTCCGTAAAACTGCGGAGCAAGTTTTTATTCCACTTACTGTGGGCGGTGGCATCCGCAGCGTTGACGATGTAGATCGATTGTTACGTGCAGGTGCAGATAAAGTTTCGATAAATACTTCGGCAATTGCACGCCCCGATCTGATCGCAGAGATTGCCGACAGATTTGGTTCGCAAGTTCTTGTCATATCTATTGATGCGCGCAGAGCCCGCACAGATTCAGGATTTGAAGTAACAACGCACGGAGGTCGCCAAAGCGCAGGGCTAGATGCTCTGGCTTGGGTGGAAAAAGCTTGCGCACTTGGCGCCGGAGAAATTTTATTAAATTCTATGGATGCCGATGGAACTCGTGCCGGCTATGACATAGGAATGATTACCGCGGTTCGTGCGATTTCAAAGGTCCCGTTAATCGCAAGCGGTGGCGCAGGTTCGTTAGAAGATTTCGCTGCGGCGCTAGATGCTGGGGCAGATGCCTTGCTGGCGGCAAGTGTTTTTCACTTCGGAGTACACCGAATCAGCGATGTTAAGAAGTACTTGAGCGGTCAGGGATATTCCATTCGCACCAACGCGACCCTCTAAGGCAGAATGTAACCATGAGCGTGCACCTTCCAGATGATGTTGCAGCGCGCCTGAAAAATTCTGCAGAGCTTATTCCCGCTATCGCCCAAGATTCCGATACAGGTGAAGTCTTGATGCTTGCTTATATGAACACGCAATCTCTGGCTCTAACTTTAGAAACTGGTCGCGCTACTTATTGGAGCCGCAGTCGAAATGAACTTTGGGAGAAAGGCGCTACATCTGGCCATACCCAGAAAGTAATTTCAATCTCTTTAGATTGCGATGGCGATGCTCTCCTGTTACAAGTTCAACAAGTTGGAGGCGCCTGTCATACAGGAGAGAAAACGTGTTTCCACAATCCAATTTCTTTACCTACAAAATCAGGCGAAGAGAAATGAAGTTAGAGGAATTCCGCAAGTACGCCAAGAGCTTTAACGTTATTCCGGTGTACCGCAAACTCTTAGCCGACGGCGAAACTCCACTTGGCGTTTATCGCAAACTTGCCAAAAGCGCGCCATCTACATTTTTACTTGAATCAGCTGAACATGGGGGAGCGTGGTCACGTTACTCATTTATTGGCGCAAATAGCCAAGCAACTTTAAGCGAGAAAGATGGCAAAGCAATTTGGGTAGGAACAACTCCGGCAGGTGCTCCTGTTGGAATTGATCCGCTTGATGCACTTCGCTTATCTGCTTCCCATTTACGTTCACCAAAAATTGATGGGCTTCCGCCGCTGACTGGTGGACTGGTTGGTTACATGGGCTATGACTCTGTCAGGCGCCTGGAAAAACTTCCCAAGATAAGCAAGAAAGATATTGATCTGCCTGAATTAGCTTTTATGTTAACGAGTGATCTTGCTGTAATGGATCACGCTGAAGGAACAATTACTTTAATCGCGAATGCCATTAACTGGGATGGCAGCGGCGAACGAATTGATCAAGCATATGCTGAGGCACAATCTCGCTTAAATCGAATGCAATCGGATCTGCAAGGATCGTTGCCTGGTTACGTTGATGAACTTCCCGCAATCGAGCCACCAGATTTTTCACGCAACATAACTGGCAAGGAATATATATCCAAGATTTTGCAGGCTAAAGAAGAGATTGTGGCAGGTGAAGCTTTCCAGATTGTTTTATCGCAACGCTTTGCCATGGAATGCAAAGCAGATGCACTTGAGGTTTATCGCATGCTGCGACTGCATAATCCCAGCCCGTATATGTATTTATTTCGCTTCACCGATGGAATAGAAGTAGTTGGCTCAAGTCCGGAAGCGCTGGTTAAAGTAACTGGCAAAGAAGTAATGGTTCATCCAATTGCTGGAACGCGCAAACGTTCCGCCTCAGCCGAAGAAGACCATCGCTTAGGTGAAGAACTCTTGGCAGATCCTAAGGAGCGCGCCGAACATTTGATGTTAGTTGATTTAGGTCGAAATGATCTTGGACGAATCTGCGCAGCAGGAACAGTTGAAGTAATAGATTTCATGCATATCGAGAGATATTCACATGTAATGCATATCGTTTCGACTGTAATTGGAGAACTAGCCTCCGATAAATCTCCAGTCGATGCTTTATTTGCAGTATTCCCAGCCGGCACGTTATCGGGAGCACCTAAGCCGCGAGCGATGGAAATTATTGAAGAGCTAGAACCAACTCGTCGCGGACTTTATGGTGGTGCTATCGGTTATTTGGATTTCACTGGAAATATAGATACCTGCATCGCAATCCGAACCGCTTTAATCGTCGATGGCGTTGCCTATGTTCAAGCAGGGGCTGGGGTTGTTGCTGACTCTGACCCCGAATCAGAAAACCAGGAATGTTTAAATAAAGCGGCAGCAGTTTTAGGTGCAATAAGCGCTGCCAATAGATTGCAGCGAAATTAGATGTCCAATTTAGCGCCAGTTTTTATGTCAATCATCGCAGTATTGGTATTGGTTTTTCTTTTATCAAAACGTTTTAACATCTCATCACGTTATGAAAGAAAGCCAAAAACACACACACCTTGGAGCGCGCTAGATAACGGGATAGACCCAACAGAGAATGTGGATGAGAAATGAGCGTCCTGGATTCGATAATTGAAGGTGTGCGTGAAGATTTAGCAAAACGCCGTAAGCCACTTAGCCAGATTCACGATCAAATGTCACAAGCGCCGCACGCGCTAGATGGGCGCGCTGCTTTACTCGGTGATCAGATGAAAGTTATCGCCGAAGTAAAACGTTCATCACCCAGCAAGGGGGAGTTATCAAATATTGCTGACCCGGCAGCGCTTGCAGAGCAATATCAAAGTGCCGGTGCAAGTGTTATCAGTGTTCTCACCGAAGAGCGCAGATTTAAAGGTTCTCTTGCCGACCTGGCTGCGGTTCGATCCAGAGTCACAATTCCAATTTTGCGAAAAGATTTCATGATTGATGAGTACCAATTTTTTGAGGCACGTGCTTATGGTGCAGATTTAATTCTCTTAATAGTTGCAGCGCTTTCCAAAAGTCAGCTAAAAGATTTTTATGATGTTGCCACCGAACTTGGCATGGCTTCACTAATTGAAGTTCACACAGCTGATGAGCTAGAACGTGCTTTAGAAATCTCACCTCAAATAATTGGGGTTAATTCTCGAAATCTAAAGACACTGGAAGTTGACTCCGCCGCCTTTGCGGACTTGATCCCACGTATTCCGTCATCTCTTATTCGAGTGGCTGAGTCTGGAATCTCAACCCGCACTGATGTGGAATTTGCCCAGAGCGCGGGCGCAAACGCGATCTTGGTCGGTGAAGCCCTTGTCACATCTGGTGATCCAACTTTGGCAATGCGCACCTTATTGGGTCAAGGGTAGGCTTAATCTATGACTACTAAGCCGCAGATTGATGTTTCGCAAATCTTGGGCCACTTCGGTCCATACGGTGGTCGCTTCGTACCGGAAGCGCTTATCAGCGCGCTGGAAGAGTTGGAAGAAGCACATCGCACTTCTCAACTTGATCCGACATTTGTGTCAGAACTTGCTGAACTTCATCGCACTTATTCAGGTCGTCCCAGCATCATCACTGAGGCAAAACGATTTGCAGAACATGCTGGTGGTGCGCGCATAATTTTAAAGCGCGAAGATTTAAATCACACTGGCAGCCATAAGATCAACAACGTTCTGGGCCAAGCTCTTCTTACAAAGCGCATGGGAAAGAAACGCATCATCGCCGAAACAGGTGCGGGACAACATGGAGTTGCATCGGCCACGGCTGCCGCTCTCTTGGGCTTGGAATGTGTTGTATACATGGGCGAAGAAGATACAAAGCGCCAAGCTCTAAACGTTGCGCGCATGAAGTTATTGGGCGCCGAAGTTATTCCGGTTACATCTGGCTCTCGCACACTTAAAGATGCCATCAACGAGGCAATGCGCGACTGGGTAACAAATGTTGAAACAACACATTATTTATTGGGCACAGTTGCCGGTCCGCATCCTTTCCCAACTATGGTTAGAGATTTCCATAAAATCATTGGTGAAGAAACCCGCGAACAAGTACTTGCGCTAACTGGTCGTCTTCCTGATGTCGTAATGGCATGTGTTGGCGGCGGTTCAAATGCCATCGGAATTTTTCATCGCTTTATTTCAGATCCTTCAGTTCGTTTAATCGGATTGGAAGCAGGGGGAGACGGTATAGAAACCGGTCGCCATGCAGCAACGATTACTGGCGGAAGTCCTGGCGTTTTGCACGGAACACGTTCTTATGTTTTGCAAGATTCAAATGGACAGACGATAGAATCACATTCAATTTCTGCCGGACTTGATTATCCAGGAGTAGGCCCAGAGCACGCATATTTACATGACATTGGTCGCGCCGAATATCGCGCAATCACTGATGAACAAGCGATGCACGCTTTCGCTCTGTTGTGTAAAACAGAAGGCATAATTCCTGCGATTGAAACTGCCCACGCCTTGGCAGGAGCGCTACAAGTCGGCAACGAACTTGGCAAGGATGCGATTATCGTAATTAACCTTTCTGGCCGCGGTGATAAAGATGTACAAACAGCAGCGAATTACTTTGGAATACCGCTGGATTAATGACTGCTTTAGATGAACTATTTGTAAAGGTGCGTGCCGAAAATCGGGCAGCACTCATTGCATATATCCCCGCAGGTTTTCCATCCCAATCGAGTTGCCATAAAGTCATTGCCGCATTTATCGCCGGCGGTGTAGATGCCATCGAAATTGGTTTTCCCTACAGCGATCCAGTTATGGATGGTCCGACAATTCAAGATGCAGCAGTGACTGCGTTGGCAAATGGAACAGGTGCTACCGAAGTTTTCAAGGCACTTGCCACGGCAACCGAACATGTTCCAGCAGTTGTGATGACCTATTGGAACCCAATTGAAAAATATGGAGTTAATGAGTTTTCTGCTGCGATTGCCTCAAATGGTGGCTCTGGTGTGATTACCCCAGATTTAACAATTGAAGAGTCTCAAGGATGGGCAAACGCCACTCAGAATTCTTCAATCAATCCTATTTATGTTGTTGCACCAAGTACTAGCGATGCACGTCTAGCCCAAGTTACGGCCAAATGCGGTGGCTTTGTATATGTGGCAAGCGTTATGGGAGTAACTGGTGCGCGTGCTTCAGTTTCAACAGGTGCTGCAGATTTAGTTGCACGAGTTCGAAAAGTTACGTCTCTCCCAGTAGCAGTTGGCCTAGGAGTTTCTACTCGCGAACAAGCAAAAGGTGTTGCAGCTTATGCAGATGGCGTAATTGTTGGTTCAGCGTTTATAAAAGCTTTGCAAGATGCACCGGATGAGGCATCTGGTCTGGCAGCCGTTACTGAATTAGCGAGTGAACTAGCAAAGGGAGTGCGTGAAGCGCGATGAAAGCTAAATTTGCAAAGGCACAACCTTGGATCGGACTTTTCTCACGGCTAATTCTTGGTGGCGTCCTGTTGGCAGCGGGAGTTTTAAAAATAGATAAAACAGATATTTCTCAAATGGCAGTTCGCTCCTACGAGTTGCTGCCTATTTCGGTCGCTAATTTGTTAGGTGTATTTTTACCATTTTTTGAAGTTGCAATCGGTGCACTTCTTATCCTTGGAGCCTTAACACGCGTGGTCGCAATTCTTGGCGGCGTGACTATGTTCATCTTTATTATCGCGATCGCTCAGGCTTGGGCACGTGGGCTAAATATTGATTGCGGTTGTTTTGGCGGGGGCGGCTCAGTGGCGCCAGAAGACACTCGATATTTACAGGAAATTCTCAGGGACGCTGGTCTAGTATTTCTCGCAATATATTTAATTCGTTACCCTGTCACTAAGTTTTCAATTGATAAAAACCCGTTACCAAGCGGTGCGGAAACTGGCGCTAGAGGAGATGTGGAATAAGAATGTCAAAGGCTAAGAACCCGGCAGGCGGAAAAGATAACTTCACCCGTAACTTGGTGATCGCAGTTGTAATCGGTGTCGTCCTGATCATGTTGGTTCCTACAATTCTTTCTAAGCAGTCAGACTCAACGGCGGCCATCCCATCCAGCGTTTCGGCTGAAGATGGATATGGAATCGTTTTCAATAAAGAGTTAACCGATGTGCCGTTTATCGAAGTTTATGAAGATTTTCAATGCCCGGCGTGTGCACGATTTGAGAGCATAAGCGGTGAATATATCGAAGAGCTAATCACCACAAAGAAAGCAAAAGTTGCTTTCCACATGCTCTCTTTCTTGGGTGGCGAGTCACAACTGGCTGCAAACGCTGCGGCATGTTCTGCCGATCAGGGAAAGTTCTTGCAACTTCACAAAACTCTCTATGCAAATCAACCAAGTGAAAACTCCGGTGCATGGACATCCTCTTATTTCTCAACTTTGGGATTGGGGCTTGGAATTTCAAGTGCTGATTACGATAAGTGCATTTCTGGAAATAAATATATGGGCTGGGTCAAAAATGTTGCCGAAGAAGGTGCAAAACGAAACATTAATTCCACCCCAACTGTTTTCATCAATGGGAAAGAAATCGATCGTGATAAGGCCTACGCAAGCTTGGCTGAATTCATGCTCGCTATCGAAAAAGCCTAGTTATGTTTAAGTCGATACCAACTCCGACTTTGTCGCAAGTTGCTATCGGCCCATTCACAATTCACTTTTATGCGCTCTGCATAATCGCAGGTATCGCCATCGCAATATGGCTTGGCGACAAACGACTTGTATCTGCAGGGGCAAGTCAAGGACTGCAATTAAAAGGCGTTGTCTCAGAAGTTGCGCTGATTGCCGTACCGGCCGGAATTATTGGTGGTCGTCTTTATCATGTGGTGACATCTCCAGATCAATACTTTGGTTCAAACGGAGATATTCTGTCGATTTTAAAGATCTGGAATGGTGGCCTCGGAATTTGGGGCGCAATCGCTCTGGGTGCATTGGGCGCATTTATTTCCTACCGAAGACTTGCTAAAAAAATGGAATTACCTTCATTTGGAATTTTGCTCGACTCGCTAGCACCGGGAATTCTCCTTGCCCAGGCCATTGGTCGTTTTGGCAATTGGTTTAATGCCGAACTATTTGGTCGACCACTAGATTCTTGGTGGGCGTTAGAAATTCCCTATAAATATCGCCCGCGCGGTTTCGGTCTCTTTGAAACATTTCATCCGACATTTCTATACGAGGCGATATGGAGTTCGCTGCTGGCGGTTGCTCTGATCACCTTTGGAAAACGTTGGAACGGGGGAGCCACTTTTGCGGTTTATATCGCCAGCTATTCGCTAGGGAGGTTCTTTATTGAAGCCTTGCGAATTGATACAGCACAAGATATTGGTGGACTGCGGCTTAACCAATGGACAAGTATTTTAATTTTTGGCCTTGGGGTTATCATTTTCTACCGCATACAGCGTCAGCCACGTAAGTCGAGTTCGGCGGAAAAATAATCGTAATCAGGTAGGCTCTCAATATGGCTCTCGAAGATGTCTACAAGCGCAATCTCCATCACCGTACTCACCGTGCAGGTTGGTTGCGTGCTGCGGTACTCGGTGCAAATGATGGCCTGGTGTCAACCGCTTCGCTAATGATTGGCATCACTGCAGCAAAAGTTGGTGGCGCTGATTCTCAAGGATTTCTTGTCACAGCAGGCGCCGCCGGAATTGTTGCTGGTGCGATGTCAATGGCGGTTGGTGAATATGTATCGGTACGTTCACAAAATGATATTGAAGAGTCAGATCGTCTCCTTGAAATCGAACATCTTGCAGTTGATCCAGAATCAGAACTTCTTGAACTTCAACAAATTTATGTTCAACGTGGTTTAACTCCAGAACTTGCGCTAGAAGTTGCCAACGCTATGCATGCACGCGATCCACTTGAGGCGCACCTGCGAGATGAGCTTGGTCAGTTTCCTCACACTAAAGCGCGCCCAGTTCAAGCTGCTGTTGCATCGGCTGCCGCATTTACATCCGGTGGACTGATTCCATTTATCGGCGCCTTTGCACCGACTACTGGAAAAGTGGCGTTGAGTATCGTTGTTTTTACAATTATTGGATTGGTCTTTACTGGATTAATCAGCGCAAAGACAGCGGGCTCAAAACTCCTTGCTCCTACTCTGCGGGTAATTCTGGGTGGATGTATAGGAATGGCGATAACCGCTGGAATTGGCCAACTTCTACATGTGAGCGGTATCTAACTCAGATCCGAAGATCTGACCCTTCTTGGTGTGCCCAATTGAGCTAACTCTTGCTACCCTTTTGCTTTAGCGCGGCCCTCGGGTCGCAAGATTTACTCGGGCCAAAGTTGTCCCTCAGCAAACTCTAAAAAATAGAGTGTGGACAACAGGAGTGTGTAACAGATGGCCCTTCCATCTAATTATCCAGCACGTGTTGGTCTTTACGACCCAGCAAACGAGCATGATGCATGCGGCGTTGCGATGGTTGCCACGCTAAATAAAATTGCAACACACGAAATTGTTGATAAAGCACTTACCGCACTTCGAAATCTTGAACACCGTGGCGCTTCTGGCGCAGAACCAGATAGCGGTGACGGCGCAGGAATTTTGATTCGAGTCCCAGATGCTTTTTATCGAGCCGTTGTAGATTTTGATCTTCCCGCCGAAGGTTCTTATGCCACTGGAATTGCATTTGTTGCGCAAAGTGCAGAGGTTCGCAGTGAGATTGCAAAGATCGTGGCCCAAGAAGGTCTTGTACTTTTAGGTTGGCGTGATCTTCCGGTTAATTCAACTTCACTTGGTAAGACAGCACTTTCTGTGATGCCAAAGTTTGAACAGATTTTCATATCTGGAAAGAATAACGAAACCGGAATTGCTTTAGATCGCTTAGCTTTCTGCCTACGCAAACGCGCCGAACATAGCCTTGAACTTTATTTCCCATCTCTTTCATCACAAACAATTGTCTATAAAGGCATGCTCACAACTGGGCAACTTGAAGAGTTTTTCCCTGACTTAAGTGACGAACGCGTTGTATCTCCTCTAGCGCTTGTGCATTCGCGTTTTTCTACTAATACATTTCCGTCATGGCCACTTGCACACCCATACCGCTTTATCGCACACAACGGTGAAATCAATACCGTAAAGGGAAATAGAAATTGGATGCGTGCCCGCGAGTCACTTCTTGCCAGTGAGTTAATTCCTGGTGATCTAAGTCGCCTGTTCCCAATCGTTGAAATGTCTGGCAGCGATTCAGCATCATTTGATGAAGTTCTTGAACTTCTCTATTTGGGCGGTCGTTCTTTGCCGCATGCAGTTTTGATGATGATTCCCGAAGCTTGGGAGAATCACACAACCATGTCGCAGAAGCGTCGTGATTTCTATGCATTTCACGCATCTCTTATGGAGCCGTGGGATGGTCCTGCTTGTGTGACATTTACTGATGGCCATCATGTTGGTGCCGTTCTAGATCGCAACGGACTTCGTCCATCTCGTTTTTGGGTGACCGACGATGGAATAGTCGTGCTGGCATCAGAAGTTGGTGTTCTCGATTTCCCTGCAGAGAAAATTGTTCGCAAGGGTCGTCTGCAACCAGGCAAGATGTTTTTAGTTGATATCGAAGCAGGTCGAATCATCGAAGATGATGAGATCAAAGATTCACTAGCTGACAGCGCCCCATACGGAGAATGGCTTCACGCCGGCATGATTAAGTTGAGTGAGCTTCCATCTCGCGAACACATCGTCTATCCGCACTCATCCGTTGTTCGTCGCCAACGCGCATTTGGCTATACCGAAGAAGAGTTACGCATTCTTCTTACACCGATGGCCAAGAATGGAATGGAAGCCCTTGGTTCCATGGGAACCGATACTCCAATCGCAGCTTTGTCAGAGAAGCCACGTTTATTATTTGATTACTTCTCACAACTATTCGCACAAGTAACTAATCCACCACTTGATGCTATTCGTGAGGAATTGATCACTAGTCTGGGCGGTTCAATTGGTCCTGAACATAATTTGCTCGATCCAGGACCGGCATCTTGTCGTCAGATATCGCTAGCCTTCCCAGTTATCGATAATGATGAGTTATCAAAAATAATTCACGTAAACGCTGATGACGATCATCCAGGGCTTGCCGCCTACGTTGTCCGTGGACTTTTTCCGGTTTCAGGCGATGGAAATACTCTTCATACCAGACTAGAAGAAATCAAGGTTGAAGTCTCTGAAGCAATTGCATCAGGTGCTCGCATCATCGTGCTCTCAGATCGAAACGGAGATGCAGAAGATTGTCCGATTCCTTCTCTTTTATTAACTGCAGCGGTTCACCATCATTTGATTCGTGAGAAGACTCGTACAAAAGTTGGACTAGTAGTCGAAGCAGGAGATGTACGCGAAGTTCACCATGTTGCGCTCCTAATCGGATATGGCGCAGCGGCGGTAAATCCATATTTAGCGATGGAATCAGCGGAAGACCTAGTCTTGCAAGGAGTTATCACTGGAATAACTCCCGAAAAGGCCGTCCGAAATGTGATCAAGAGCCTTGGTAAAGGTGTTCTCAAAGTTATGTCGAAGATGGGGATTTCAACAATTGCCTCTTACACCGGCGCACAAGTCTTTGAGGCGATCGGTTTGTCGCAAGAAGTTGTTGACGAATTTTTTGTAGGAACTACTTCACGCTTGGGTGGAATCAGCTTGGATTTAATTGCTGAGGAAACTATCGCGCGACACCACATCGCTTATCCGCCAGGTGGAGAAATTCCAGGAAGCAAACGTCTGCCAATTGGCGGTGAATATCAGTGGCGTCGCGATGGTGAGCCACATTTATTTAATCCTGAAACTGTTTTCACTTTGCAGCATTCCACTAGATCAAAGCGTTATGACATCTTTAAGCGTTACACCAGCAAAGTTGATGAGCAGAGCAAAGCTTTAATGACCTTGCGTGGCCTCTTTACTTTCAAAGATGGGCAACGCCCAGCCATATCAATTGATGAAGTTGAACCGATTTCTGAGATCGTTAAGCGTTTCTCAACCGGTGCTATGTCGTACGGATCTGTATCTCAAGAAGTTCACGAGACGCTTGCGATAGCAATGAATCGATTGGGTGCTAAGTCCAATACAGGCGAAGGCGGCGAAGATCCTGAGCGATTTATCCAAATGGAAAACGGTGATTCCAAGCGCAGCGCAATTAAGCAAGTTGCCAGCGGTCGATTTGGGGTAACAAGTAATTATTTAGTTAACGCCGATGATATTCAGATCAAGATCGCGCAAGGTGCAAAACCTGGCGAAGGTGGGCAGCTACCTGGTAACAAGGTTTATCCATGGATCGCAAAGGTTCGTTACTCGACCCCAGGCGTTGGATTGATTTCGCCTCCGCCACATCATGATATTTACTCCATTGAAGATTTGGCGCAGTTAATTCACGATTTAAAGAATGCCAATAAAAACGCCCGTATTCACGTGAAATTAGTTGCCGAAGTTGGTGTCGGAACAGTTGCCGCCGGTGTATCTAAGGCGCATGCTGATGTTGTCTTAATCTCTGGCCATGATGGTGGAACCGGTGCGTCGCCACTTACATCACTCAAACACGCTGGTGCTCCTTGGGAGCTGGGTCTTGCCGAAACGCAACAGACTCTTCTACTAAACGGACTTCGTGATCGCATCGTTGTTCAAGCCGATGGTCAATTAAAAACTGGTCGCGACGTAGTTATTGCAGCGCTTCTTGGCGCCGAAGAATACGGTTTTGCAACTGCGCCACTAGTTGTTTCTGGTTGCGTAATGATGCGCGTTTGTCATTTGGATACCTGCCCGGTCGGAGTTGCAACACAAAACCCAGAATTGCGTAAGCGGTTCACTGGCAAACCAGAGTTCGTGGAAACATTCTTCGAATACATCGCCGAAGAAGTTCGCGAAATTTTGGCACAACTTGGGTTCAAGACAATGCAAGAAGCTATCGGACACGTCGAGTATCTAGATACTCGCGATGCGGTTAATCACTGGAAGGCCAGTGGATTAGATCTGGCACCTCTGTTGGTGCGACCTGATGTCGATTCACCTTTGCATCGCACTACGGTTCAAGATCATGGACTTGCTGCAGCCCTTGATAATCAATTGATCGAACTCGCCGCTGCTGCGCTAGAAAAGGGCGAAGAAGTTCGGATTGATCTGCCAGTTAGAAACGTTAACCGCACTGTCGGAACAATGTTGGGTGCAGAGGTCACACGTCGCTATGGATCAGCGGGTCTACCAACAGGGACAATTGATGTAACTCTCCACGGATCAGCCGGCCAATCACTGGGCGCTTTCTTACCAAGTGGAGTAACCATTCGCCTTTATGGAGATAGCAATGACTACGTTGGTAAGGGAATTTCTGGCGGACGAGTTGTTGTACGTCCTGATGAGCGAGCCACATTTGCATCAAATGAAAATGTAATTGCTGGCAATGTCATCGGATACGGCGCAACTTCTGGTGAGATATTTATTCGCGGTTTAGTTGGCGAACGTTTCTGCGTACGAAACTCTGGTGCGACTGCAGTCGTTGAAGGAATTGGTGATCACGGTTGTGAATACATGACCGGTGGCGCAGTTGTTGTTTTAGGTCGCATTGGCCGAAACTTTGCGGCAGGTATGTCAGGTGGTCGCGCATTTGTGCTTGATCTAAATCCAGCACTCGTTAACTCTGAGATGGTTGATATTTTGGCAATCCCCGAAGATCAAAAAGACACGTTAAAGGGTTATGTGTCAGCATTCCATGCAGATACAGGTTCTGAAATTGCAGCTGAATTGCTCAAGGATTGGCCCGCATCGCTTGGCCGATTCTCGCTAGTAATGCCACGTGACTATGCGCGAGTATTGGCAGCGATTGAGCGAGCGACAAAGGATGGCTTACCAGTTGATCAATATGTAATGGAGGTTGCGGCTAATGGCTGATCCAAGAGGATTTCTAACAACTCCACGAGAGTTACCAAAGCGTCGACCAATTGATGTGCGCATTCTTGATTGGCACGAAGTCTATGAACCGCAAAGCCTTGAGCACCTGCAGAAACAAGCAGGACGCTGCATGGATTGCGGAATTCCTTTCTGTCACCAAGGTTGTCCGCTCGGCAATTTAATTCCGGAATGGAACGATTTAATGTGGCGCGGCGACAAAGAAGAAGCCATGGATCGGCTACATGCAACCAATAACTTCCCAGAATTTACTGGTCGACTCTGCCCGGCTCCATGTGAAACTGCATGCGTAATCGGAATTAACGCTGATGCCGTGACAATTAAGCAAGTTGAACTTCGAACTATTGAAGAAGCATTTGGAGCCGGCAATGTAAAACCTCTGCCGCCAGATCGCTTAACAGGAAAGACCATTGCAGTAATTGGCTCTGGTCCTGCAGGTTTAGCTGCGGCGCAACAGTTAACCCGTGCCGGACATACGGTTGCGGTGTATGAGCGCGCTGACAAAATCGGTGGCTTACTACGTTACGGAATTCCAGAATTTAAAATGGAGAAGAATGTTCTTGATCGCCGCCTGGATCAGATGGAGAAAGAGGGAACTCGTTTCCGCCCAGGTGTAAATGTCGGTGTTGAGATAACTGGCGCTGATCTACGTAAGAAATATGACGCAATAGTTCTTGCAATTGGTGCCACACAATGGCGCGACTTACCAATCAAGGGCCGTGAAAATAAGGGTGTTTACCAAGCGATGGAATTTTTGCCTTGGGGAAATAAGCAGGCCCTTGGTGAGGTTACAAATCCAGATATTAACGTTGCGGGCAAACACGTGGTGATTCTTGGCGGGGGAGACACCGGGGCAGATTGTCTCGGTACATCTATTCGTCAAGGAGCGGCAAGTGTTACTCAACTTGAGATCATGCCGCGCCCAACAGAAGAGCGACCAAGCGGACAACCTTGGCCGACTTACCCAATGATCTATCGCGTTTCATCTGCACATGAAGAACACGACAACCGAATCTTTGCAGTTAGCACTGAAGAATTTGTAGGCGACGGTAACGGGAATCTGAAAGCCCTAAAAATTGTGGAAACACAATTTGTAAATGGAAAGTTTGAGCCGGTTGCTGGCACTGAAAAAGAGCTACCTGCCGACTTTGTATTTCTAGCGATGGGATTCACCGGTCCAGAAAAATCTGTAATTCTTGAGCAACTAGAAGTTGAGTTAGATGAACGTGGAAATATCAAGCGAGATGAGAATTTCCAGAGCAGCGCTGAGGGGATCTTCGTTGCAGGGGATGCAGGTCGCGGACAATCTCTCATAGTCTGGGCGATTGCCGAAGGACGTTCTGCTGCAGCCGCAGTGGATCGTTATTTGGCAGGGGAGACACAACTTCCTGCACCAATCGAGCCGACAACTCGCCAATTAACGGTCTAACTTCGAAGTAACTACTAAGCACAGATAAGGTAAAGACATGCGCCGCGCCAAAATTGTTTGCACGATGGGTCCTGCAGTTGAATCTCCTGAAAAGGTAAAGGAGCTTATTGCCGCTGGCATGAATATGGCGCGCCTCAACCTTTCTCATGGTTCCTACGACGAGCATCAAGGGCGCCTTAATTTGGTTCGTGCCGCTGCAAAAGAGGCCGGTAAGCCAGTTGCAATCTTGGTGGATTTACAAGGTCCAAAGATTCGACTCGGACGATTTGCTGATGGCCCCCATGATCTTGCTCGCGGAGACATCTTCACCATAACTACAGATGAAATTTCAGGAACAAAAGAGCGCGTTGGAACTACTTACAAAGGCTTACCCGGTGATTGCAAAGCTGGTGACCGAATTCTTATCGACGATGGAAAAGTAACAGTTGAAGTTGTTGAAGTTAAAGGCAATGACGTCGTCACAAAGTGCATACAGCCAGGTGCTGTGAGCAATAATAAAGGAATCAACTTGCCTGGTGTCGCTGTGTCAGTGCCTGCGATGTCTGAAAAAGATGAAGATGATTTGCGTTGGGGGCTTCGAGCCGGAGCAGATTTTATTGCCCTCTCATTTGTTCGAAATGCCGCAGATGTTAAAGATGTTCATGCAATTATGGACGAGGTTGGTATCCGCGTCCCTGTTATTGCAAAGATTGAAAAGCCGCAAGCGGTCGAAAACCTTGTCGAAATTGTTGCGGCATTTGATGGCATCATGGTTGCACGTGGCGATCTCGGTGTAGAGCTTCCAATAGAAGATGTACCTATGGTGCAGAAACGTTGCGTCGAACTTGCTCGCGATGCAGCAAAGCCAGTCATTGTTGCAACACAGATGCTTGATTCAATGATTAACAATTCATCTCCAACAAGAGCCGAAGCAACTGACTGCGCAAATGCGGTTCTAGATGGAGCAGATGCTCTCATGCTCTCTGGAGAAACGTCCGTCGGAGATTTTGCAATTCAAGCAGTCGAAACTATGGCAC
>CAITKS010000122.1 GCA_903893085.1 uncultured Actinomycetes bacterium
AATTGCAGGTGTTCTTCACTTGGCACAGATGGTCGCGGTTCTCGCACTCTCATCTGATTTCACGCTTCCCATCACTGCGCGATACATGTCCGGCCCTCCAGGAAGTACATATGGCGATCTAATTGTTTTGTACGACGCACCTCTTGCAATTGGTGTTGCAATTTTCTTGGGACTTTCATCCCTAGCTCACTTTATTGTCGTTAGCCCTAAATTCTTCCCGCGCTACATCGCAGGACTTGCAGCACACCGAAACTTCTTCCGTTGGGTTGAATACTCGATCAGCTCTTCAGTGATGATTGTTCTGATTGCACAAGTAACCGGAATATCAGATGTCACTGCTTTGATTTCAATCTTTGGAGTTAACGCTTCCATGATTCTCTTTGGCTGGCTGCAAGAAAAATATGAAGAACCTGGCAATGGTGGATGGATCCCATTTATCTTCGGCTGTATTGCTGGAATAGTTCCGTGGCTTGCACTCGTGTTTTATGTCTTTGCAATAGGTGGAGCCGGCGAGAATAAAGCCCCGACCTTCGTCTATTTCATTGTCTTTACTATTTTCGCACTCTTTAACTCATTCGCCCTCGTTCAATACTTGCAATACAAGAAGATCGGCAAATGGTCGGATTATCTGCGTGGAGAGCGTACCTACATCACTCTATCTCTCGTTGCTAAATCACTTCTTGCTTGGCAGATTTTCGCGAATACACTAATTCCATAAACGTTTACTAACTTCGTTGGGGAGAACCATGGCACTACGTTGGGGATATTTAGGCGCAGGCGGAATTGCCGATCTAATCGCAGCTGATTTCCAAATAGCTGGTTTAAAGATTCAAGCAGTCGCAACTCGCGAAATGGCGCGCACCAACGCCTTTGCAGATAAGTTCAATATTCCTAATCGTCATGCTAATTACGCGGCTCTCGTTGCCGATCCTGAAGTAGACGTTGTCTATATATCAACTGTTCAAACCCTTCATCGTGAACATACGCTTCTGGCTATTGCAGCGGGAAAGCATGTCTTGCTGGAAAAGCCCTTCACAATGAGCGCAGCAGATGCGCACGCAATCTACGATGCCGCAAAAGCCAAAGGCGTATTTGTCATGGAAGCAATGTGGACCCGCTTCTTGCCGACCATGGACGCGGTATTTGAGGTAATTAAATCTGGCGCAATCGGTACACCTCATTTTGTTTACGGAGATCACAGTCAGTACTTGCCAATTGAAAAAGCGCCGCGACTTTGGAATCGTGAGCAAGGCGGCGGTGCGCACTATGACCTAGGAATTTATCCAGTTTCATTTGCTGTACGTGTACTGGGTTTCCCAGATTCGGTTTCAGGTAAATCTGTTATGACAGATACCGGCGTAGATTCAGCAACAGCTGCGGTGATGCACTACAGCAACGGCTCTCTTGCTGTTATCAATTCATGCATGACTATGGCTGGCACAGTCAGTGCTGCCGTTCATGGAACAAAGGGACGCATTGAACTTGATGGTTCTTTTTATGAGCAAACTACATTTCGCGTCTATGACAATGATCGCAAGTTAATTAAGTCATACGATGACAAAATTTCCGGTCGTGGAATGCAATATCAGGCAATTCACGTTGAAGAGTGCATCGCTAAAGGGCTAACTGAAAGTCCAATCATGAGCCTTGCAGATACTGTAAAAATCATGGAAGTAATGGAGCAGATTCACGTTTTCTAAGCCTTACTTGCTCGTTTTTGCTAAGCCGCGTTACTATCTATCCATGACACATCGCAGCCTCCTCCTTCGCTGCCGTGGCGGGGCCAAGTAAGCCGGTCCCCTCGCCGCGGGGTTTGTCGCACCGGTAAATACCTGACAAAACCCCACAAAATTTAGGAGCTTAAGAAAATGTCTAAAGAAAAGAATTTTCCTGATCAAAAAAAGTCGGCGATGCCGGTTCATCGTTATTCGTCCTTTATTCCTGTAGATCTTAAAGATCGCACCTGGCCGACAAAGCAAATGACCAAAGCACCGCAATGGTGTTCAGTTGATCTTCGCGACGGTAACCAGGCGCTTATCGATCCCATGGATACACCTCGCAAATTAGCGATGTTCAAGTTGCTAGTCGAGATGGGTTACAAGGAGATCGAAGTTGGATTCCCTTCTGCATCCCAAACTGATTTTGATTTCGTTCGCAAAATTATTGATGAGGGAATGATTCCTGATGATGTGGTTATTCAGGTATTAACTCAGGCTCGCGAATCTCTTATTCGCCGCACTTATGAGGCCATCGCGGGATCTAAGCAAGCAATCGTTCACTTATATAACTCAACCTCGACGCTACAACGTCGCGTGGTTTTTGGGTTAGATAAAGAAGGCATCAAGAAAATTGCAACTGATGGCGCTCAATTGTGTCTAGATTTAGTTTCAACAGTTCCTGGCACAAAGGTTTCATTTGAATATTCACCAGAGTCATATACCGGCACTGAACTTGAATTTGCAGTGGAAGTTTGCAACGCAGTAAATGCGATCTGGAAGCCAACCCCACAGTGGAAAACGATTATGAACTTACCTGCCACCGTTGAAATGGCTACGCCAAATGTTTATGCAGATTCCATCGAATGGATGTGTCGCAATCTTGATAATCGCGACAGCGTTATTGTTTCATTGCACCCGCATAATGACCGCGGCACAGGTGTTGCAGCAGCCGAACTAGGATATTTAGCTGGCGCTGATCGCATTGAAGGAACGCTATTTGGAAATGGTGAGCGCACCGGAAATGTTTGTCTGGTAACCCTTGGTATGAACTTGGTTTCACATGGCATAGATCCCATGATTGATTTCTCAGATATCGATGGCATTCGTCGCACTGTTGAATATGCCAATCAATTGCGAGTTCCTGAGCGACATCCTTACGGTGGAGACCTGGTCTTTACAGCGTTTTCTGGTTCACACCAAGATGCAATTAAGAAAGGTTTTGAACAGCTAGAAAAAGATGCCAAAGCCGCCGGAGTTGATAAAGATCAATTCACTTGGGCAATTCCTTACTTGCCGATAGACCCAAAAGATATCGGCCGCTCATACGAAGCCGTTATTCGCGTTAACTCGCAATCTGGCAAGGGTGGCGTTGCATATTTGATGAAGAATGAACATCATCTTGATTTGCCACGTCGTCATCAAATCGAATTAAGCCGCATTGTTCAAGCCAAGACTGATTCTGAAGGTGGCGAAATAACATCAGATGCTTTGTGGCACATTTTTGAAGATGAATATCTGCCAACAGAATCAGCGCCGTGGGGAAGGTTCCGCCTAAAGGGACTTTCACAAACTTCAGTTCTAGATGAAGATGTTCATTTAACTGTAAAGATTTTAGATCGCGGTGAAGTTAAAGAACTTAGTGGTCAAGGAAATGGACCGATCGCAGCATTCTGCAATATTTTGCAAGAATATGGCGTAGATGTTCGAGTCCTGGATTATTACGAGCACGCACTTTCTGCTGGTGGCGATGCATCTGCCGCTGCTTATCTCGAGTGCTCAATCGGTAGCGAAGTTTTTTGGGGGGTCGGAATTGACCCAAACACCACAACTGCTTCACTTAAAGCGGTCGTGTCTGCAATAAATCGCGCTATTCGCTGACTACCTTTACCTTCGTGAGCCTTTATCGTGACGAAGCAATTATCTTGCGCACCCAAAAGCTGGGTGAAGCAGATCGCATAATCACTTTATTGACTCGGGAACATGGTCGCGTGCGCGGAGTCGCTAAAGGTGTACGTCGCACAATGTCTAAATTTGGTGCGCGACTTGAACCAGGTAGCCACGTAGATATTCAGCTACACAAAGGCCGCACCTTTGACACGATCACCCAGGTAGAAGCGATTAACAACTATGGGGAATCACTAACTGAGGATTACCAACGTTGGACTATCGCATCGGCAATTTTAGAAACGGCAGAACGTTTTACCTCGCAAGAGTACGAACCTGCGCTGCAAGAATTTCAATTAGTTGTAGGCGGCATGAAAGCACTTTCTGAAAATCGATATGACGCATCCCTGATTTTGGACGCATTCCTGCTTCGCTCATTAGCAATCGGTGGTTATGCGCCATCAACTTCAAATTGTTCTCGTTGTGAAAAAGCTGGACCACACCGCTACTTTTCTTTAGTCGGGGGTGGTTCTGTTTGTTCAGAATGTCGGCCATCTGCATGTGCAACTCCGGCCCCAGAAACTTTGCAATTATTGGGTGCACTCTTAAGTGGTGATTGGGATATTGCCCAGGCTAGTGAACCGCGTAACCGCCGAGAGGCTAGTGGTTTGGTAGTTGCTTACTTACAATGGCACCTTGAACGCGGATTAAGAAGCCTGCCAATCGTGGAGAGAGTTTAAAAAAAAAGTGAGCAAGAAGATTCAAGTTCCCGAACACATCGCGATAGTGATGGATGGCAATGGGCGCTGGGCTAAAGAACGTGGATTGCCACGTACTGCAGGGCACGAAGCAGGTGAGAAAGTTCTATTTGATTTAGTTGAAGCCGCGATTGGTTTTGGCGTAAAAGAGATAAGTGCTTATGCATTCTCCACCGAAAATTGGAAGCGCACACCAGAAGAAGTTAAATTCCTAATGGGCTACAGCCGCGATGTTCTGCGCCGACGTCGCGATCGCTTAAATGAGATGGGCGTAAAGATTCAGTGGGTAGGTCGACCTAAGCGGCTATGGAAATCTGTAATTTCCGAGTTAGAAGAAGCCGAACAATTAACAAAGAAAAATAAGGTTTTAACTTTAAATATGTGCGTTAACTATGGTGGCCGTTCAGAAATCGTAGATGGTGCAACTGAATTGGCCCGAGATATTAAGCGTGGAAAGTTAAAGCCGGATGAGATTTCTGAGAAAACCATCGCGAAATATATGTATTCACCAAAGATGCGCGATGTCGATCTATTCTTACGATCATCCGGAGAACAGCGCACTAGTAACTTCTTGCCTTGGCAATCGGTCTATGCCGAATTCGTCTTTATGGATGTCTTATGGCCAGATATGACGTCTAAGCAATTATGGAAAGCGATCGAGATTTATTCGGAGAGAGACAGAAGATTCGGAAAAGCGTAGCGATTGCGATTGACTGGCTAGCGGAAAAGCTTAAATACTGGTTACTACGCCCCACATAATTAAAACACCAAGCATTGTCGCAAAGAAAGTCCAGCGTGATGAATGACGAGAATGTGCTTCAGGCAATATATGAGAAGTCGCAAGGTATATAACGAATCCAGAAAATAGCGCTAAGTAGAGAGCTAGCAAAGAATCATTGAGCGCCAAATATGTACCAACTGATGCTCCACCTATTCGCGCAACCGCATCGACTGCGAGTAATCTGAAACTCTTCTTTGTCCAATGTCCGCTCTTTACGATGAGTGAAACTGTATTTAAACCATCGCTAAATGCGTGGACCAATACCGCCAAGAAAACTGCATAACCAAGTGAATTGCTAACTTTAAAGGCAACTCCAAGTCCAACGCCATCCAAGAAAACGTGGCCACCCATTGCAAGTGCACCTAACGTTCCAGCAATGTTCTGGTGTTCATGGTCATGGCCGTAATCTGATTCGGCTGGTTCGTGGCTGCCAAAGACACCTTCAATTATGTGAAGAGTTAAGAAACCAAGAAGTATTGCAATTGAAACTTGTGGAACGCCAAGGAATGAATCGGTATTCATTTCAAAAACTTCTGGCAGTAAATCAAAACCAACTAAGCCAAGAAGCAAACCAGCCGATAGCCCCAAAATGAGGTGGAACTTATCCTTTGATTTCAGCGCGACATATCCGCCAAGAGTTGTAGCCAGCACGGTTATTGCGGCAAAGGTGATGGCCATGTTCATGTGTGAAGGATACTGCTATTACTCTTGTGCTTATGATCGCTATTGCTCGCTTTGAAGTTCCACTCTCAGAAAGCGCGGCCTTCGCTATCGACGCCAAAAGCGCCTACGAAGCACTTGCTGCTTGCGCCGGATTTATTGATGGCGAGTTTGGGCAAAATCTTGATCAACCCACGTTATGGGCAATAGTTACTCGTTGGGAAAATGTTGGTTCATATCGCCGCGCGCTAAGTGCAATGCGCACAAAATTAGAAGCTATTCCGCTACTTGCGCGCGCAATTGATGAACCAGGGGCGTACGAGATAAACTAAGCAAGTGAGCAACGACCGTTGCTTTTCGCCGACAGCCAGCCGGATGGGAAATTGAAATGGCCGTAGATCGTTTAGAAAATATAGTTTCACTCGCCAAGCGACGTGGATTTGTTTATCCCTCATCAGAAATTTACGGTGGATTACGCGCCTCTTGGGATTACGGTCCGCTCGGGGTCGAATTAAAAAATAACGTTAAGCGCCAATGGTGGAAATCAATGGTCATGGGCCGTGAAGATGTGGTTGGTCTTGATTCTTGCGTGATCTTGGCGCGCGAAGTCTGGGAGGCATCTGGTCACGTTGCAACCTTTAGTGATCCGCTAACTGAATGTACTTCTTGCCATAAGCGCTATCGCGCAGATCATCTTGAAGAAGCATACGAAGCAAAGCATAAAAAGAAGCTTGAATCGCTAACAGAAATGAATTGCCCTGCTTGCGGAAACAAGGGTCAGTTCACAACTCCTAAGCAATTCTCTGGTCTGTTAAAAACTTATCTTGGACCAGTAGAAGATGAATCAGGGCTGGCTTATTTGCGTCCCGAAACTGCGCAAGGAATCTTTATTAACTTTGATCAAGTGATGACTACGTCTCGTCGCAAGCCACCATTTGGTATTGGCCAGATTGGTAAGTCATTCCGTAATGAAATTACGCCAGGAAACTTCATTTTCCGTACTCGCGAATTCGAGCAGATGGAGATGGAATTCTTTGTTGTGCCAGGTACCGATGAAGATTGGCACCAGTACTGGATCGATACTCGTCTTGCTTGGTATAAAGATCTAGGTATTAATCCTGATCGACTACGAATTTATGATCACCCGAAAGAGAAGTTATCGCACTATTCAAAGCGCACTGCAGATATTGAATACAAGTTTGAATTCGCCGGCACCGAATGGGGCGAGCTTGAAGGTATTGCAAATCGCACCGACTTTGATTTAAAGGCGCATTCAGCGGCATCTGGTAAAGATCTTTCTTACTTTGATCAAGAGAAGAACGAACGCTGGACGCCATTTGTTATTGAACCTGCGGCGGGCGTTGACCGTTGCACACTTACTTTCTTGATGGATGCATTCACTGAAGATGAAGCGCCAAATGCAAAGGGCGAAATGGAAAAGCGCGCCGTGCTAAAGCTCGATCACCGTTTAGCACCAGTGAAAGTCGCAGTCTTGCCGCTTTCTCGAAATGCCGATCTTTCTCCAAAGGCGCGTGATCTTGCGGCGCAATTGCGCAAGAACTGGAATATCGATTTCGATGATTCAGGTGCGATTGGTCGTCGTTATCGTCGCCAAGATGAAATTGGAACTCCTTATTGCATCACGATCGATTTCGAAACTTTGGAAGATCATGCAGTGACAATTCGCGATCGCGACACGATGGCGCAAGAGCGTATTGCGCTAGATCAAGTAGAAGCATGGCTTGCTCCAAGACTTCTCGGTTGCTAATTAAGTGGCTTTAACGCTTCCGCTTGCAAGTGGAGACCATGTAATTGATCCACCGGTTGTTCTTGCGCCGATGGCGGGAATTACTAACTCTGCTTTTCGTGCATTATGTCGCGAACAGGGTGCTGGTCTATTTGTATCTGAAATGGTTACTGCGCGCGCTTTAATTGAAAGACGTCCAGATACCTTGCGCATGATTGCTCCCGGTGCCGGCGAATGGCCACGTTCGGTTCAGTTATATAGCGTTGATCCGAACACAATGCGGGCGGCCGTAACAATGATCGGTAAAGAAAATTTAGCGGATCACATCGATATGAATTTCGGTTGTCCTGTTCCAAAAGTAACTCGCAAAGGTGGGGGAGCAGCACTTCCATATAAACGTAAATTATTCGCATCCATCGTTGATGCAGCTGTACAAGCCGCAAAGCCATTTGGAATTCCGGTAACTGTAAAAATGCGTATCGGTATCGACACTGATCACCATACATACTTGGAAGCAGCAAAGTCGGCATCTGATAGCGGCGTTGCTTGGGTTGCACTGCATGCTCGCACCGCAGAACAGATGTATGAAGGCAAAGCAGATTGGTCGGCTATCGCACGATTAGTTGAGCACTTAAAACCAACCGGAACACCTGTTCTTGGTAATGGCGATATCTGGTCTGGTGGCGATGGTTTGGCGATGATGAAAGAGACAGGTTGTGCTGGCGTTGTGGTTGGACGCGGATGTTTAGGGCGCCCTTGGTTATTCGCTGATTTGGTAGAAGCATTTAATGGCGGCGATAAGAAAGTGTTGCCGAGCCTTCATGAAGTCCGAGAAGTTATGTATCGTCATGGTGAACTAATTGTTGATTACTTCGAATCAGAAGATCGTGGTTGTCGCGATCTGCGCAAACATATGGCTTGGTACTTAAAGGGATTCAGAGTTCCAAGTGAGTTGCGCCGTCAATTTGGAATGCACTCAACTCTTGCAGAATTGCGCCAATTATTAGATCAATTAACCGATCAGCCATATCCAGTGGAAGTTGCTGAAAAGCCACGTGGGCGCGTCAGCCATGGGCGTCCGCCAACTTTGCCTGATGGTTGGTTACTTGATCCAAATGAAGAAGTATCAGTTGAATTAGAGGATGCGTTTTCCGGAGGATGATCGTCTTTAAAATTATTCGTCGCGTGATTGCTGCAATTTTGTTAATTGTCATAGCTGTCCCTTTATACGCACTTGGCGTTACTTGGCAGGCAGCCAATAACACTTTGATTCGCAAGGGCGATGTGATTGTCGTGTTAGGCGCTGCTCAGTTAAATGGTCGACCAGGTGAAGTATTAGAAGCTCGTTTGCAAGAAGCAAAAAGAATTTATGATTTAGGTTTGGCACCCCACATCATTACTGTTGGCGCAGGTGCACCCGGTGATCGCACAACCGAGGCAGCGTCAGGCAAATATTGGCTTAGTACAAATGGGATTAAATCAAGAAAGATCACAGCGCTCGAAGTTGGTCGGGATACTTGGGTTTCCACTGAGAGTTATGTGAAGTTTATGAATACGAAAGATATGAAGAATGTAATTATTGTTACTGATCCATTTCATTGTCGACGTGCAATGACTATGGCTAATGATTTAGGGGTAGTGGCAAGTTGTTCTCCGGTTAAGAGCGGACCTAATGCGCTGGAAAATTCTGGAAAACGCTATTTAATGCGCGAAGCTGGCGCATATCTGGCGTATGTGAGCCTTGGCAGGCGCGGCATTCATATCAGCGATCATTTAGGGTAGGGCTATGAACGCGGCAAATAATTACAGCGAAGCCGATCAAGAACGCTTTCTATTTGAACCAGCTAAACGCGCTGGCCGAACGGAATTTATGCGAGATCGCGCCCGCGTTATTCATTCTGC
>CAITKS010000123.1 GCA_903893085.1 uncultured Actinomycetes bacterium
CCGAATATGTTTCGACTTTGGAATTTCCGGTGGTTTGGCTTTCATTTGATGATTCAGATAGCGAGATGTCTTTTAATACTCACTTAATTCAAGCTGTCCGAAATGTATTACCAAACTATGGGAACTGGTTTTCACCCGAAGAAGAATTGGGCACTCCTGAAGTCTTGAGCAAGATACTTGGTGAAATAGCGAACCATCCCGGACATTTGATTCTGGTTCTGGATAACAACCGAGTGAAGAACGTTGACGCTGCACCACTTGCAGAGTTCTTCTTAAACTTAGTACCTAGTAATGTTCACACGATTGCCATTAGGAGAAACATCCCTATGGGTGCACTGCCTCGTTTGCATTCTCTGCCCAATTTCAAGTTTTTCGGTAAAGATGATTTACAGTTTTCGCAAGATGAAATCGAGATTGCAGCTTCCCTGCAAGGCGTAGACCTTAAAGATCTGAATATTCTTGAAAATTTGAAAGCTGCCCATGGCTGGCCAGCGGCCGTGCAGTTAATCTTAAAGAGCCAATCGCGTGGAGCTAAATCCAGCCCTGGCTCTAGTTCACTCCTAGAAGGTTCAGAACAAATTAAGTATTTGGTCAATGAATTGCTTGAGACTATGAAAGTTGATGATAAAAAAGCACTTGTAGCCCTTTCGGTATGTGATGAGTTCTCGACAGAAACTGCAGAAATTATTCTGCAAGAAGATTATTCACTTAATAGAATTAACGCATTTGCCTCCGAGGCTATTTTCATTCGACATACGCCAGACCCCGTCTATAGCTACGTCTTTAGCCCTGTGGCTAAAGCTGGCCTAAGTCAAACCACGGTGTTAGAAGAAAAAGAATTTAAAGAAATACATCTCAGGCTTAGCATCTACTTCGAATCTAAAGGTCAGCAATTAAAGGCTTTGGAACATGCCAAAGCTGCAGGTGATCAGAAGAGGTACAGAAATCTCTTTAGGCAGAGCATGCGTGAATTAATTGCCATTGGGCGCGGAAAAGATCTGCTGCGAATGGCCGAGTTGGTTGGGGATAACACTCCCGTAGGCAGAATTAAACGCCAAACGGTCGAACTGATTGGTTATACGGCCGACTTTCAATATGTGAACGCACAAAGTTTAATCTCAGAAATGCGCAGCGCCTCGCAGGGTACTGATATGGAAAATTTCATCAAGAAATTTACCGCCGCCGCCAGTGCATATGTGGATTTTGCCACAGGCTTGGATGCTGAACTAGATAAGAATGTTGCGACTGCAATTGGTGCCTCAGCCAAAGAATTGGACCTCGCTGCGATAGATAAAATTTCGATCCTGAAAGTAGCAGTAGCCAAAGAAATTATTTACGATAGTTCGAACAGAATTTATGAACTACAAGAAGCTGCCATCTCTTTGGCTGGGGACGATTCCAGTCCAATGGTGCAATATTCGCTGGGCGCAATTAGCGCCTGTGTTCTGCTTTACAAAGGTGAGTTCACAAGTGCATTTTCGAGCGCTAATAATGTGCTGGCCCAGGCAGAGCGTGAAGGTTATGCAGGAATTTTTGGCCCGCTAGATGTCATGTATGTAAAGGCGCGTTGCCTTTTAGAGTTTTCACAAATCGATGCAGCGCTAGTTGTTTTCGAACAGATTAGAAATCTGGCTACAGCTTGGAATCAATATGTCTGGGTATATGTCGCTGAAAGTTTCATTGCGCGAGATCTGGCTATTTCCGGGAATCCTTCTGCGGCGTTAGAGCTGGTACGCACTGGGCGCGAGCGAGCCAAGGAGATTACGTCTCGAAATTCCGTAGTCACGTATTGCGATCTGACTGAATTATTCATCAGAAATACCATGAATGATTGGTCGCGTGTTGGAATTCTGCTTGAGCGATTACCTAATTTCTTATTGGTTGAGAGAGTTAGATCAATCTATGAAGTCGCGACGGGAAAGCCACCGACTTCCTATGACGTGAAAAAAATGCCATTCGGTACGCCAAAAGAACAGATTTATAAGTGCTTAGCCGAAACAGAAGAAAATATTGACCGTGAATCCGTGGCACTTGAATCGATGCGCCGCGCCCTTGAAATTGGAGCACGCGTAGGCGCAAAGGAAACTTTCTTACGCCAAGATGCCCGAATACTCAATTTAGTAATACGTATTGCTGGAGAAAAACCAACTGTTTACTTGGAAGATTTAGCGAC
>CAITKS010000124.1 GCA_903893085.1 uncultured Actinomycetes bacterium
CTTAGACATTGCTCTTCCCCTGTCCTCTAATTTCCATAAATCCTAGAGCGTCCATTGAGATATGCATATAAGGAAAACTTTCTTGGAATCTGAGCAGCCGCCTTCTAAGCGGTAGGTCGCAGGTTCAACTCCCGCCGGGGACACCAACAAAAAATTAATGCGTAATTGTGAATCGACGAAGTGGTTTTGGAGCCCACCAGTTACTTTCACCAAATAAACGCATAAGCGCTGGTACTAACAACGCGCGGATCAAAGTTGCATCAAGGAGCACCGCAAATGAAACGCCGAATCCCATCATCTTTATAGATGTAACTCCGCTAATCATGAATGCGGCAAAGACCACCGCTAACAGCAGTGCTGCGGCTGTGATTATGCGAGCTGAACGTTGCAAACCAACAGCGACAGATTCGATGTTGCTCTTGCCAGCCATATGTTCTTCTCGAATACGCGAAAGCAAGAAGAGTTCGTAGTCCATAGAAAGTCCGAATACAACAACGGCAACCAGGATTACAGTTCCCGTATCTAGTGCACCTGTCACAGTGAAATCACCAAGTAACCATTTCAAGTGGCCATCAATAAATACCCAAGTAATTGCACCTAGTGTTGCTACAAGTGAAAGTCCGTTTAATAAAACCGCTTTTATGGGCAGAATTATTGATCCGGTAAATATGAAGATCAATATCATTACCCAAAACGCGATCCAGCCCAGAGCCAAAGGAAGTGTGCTGGAAATTCCATCTTGTGAATCAGTAAAGTCCGCGGCAGCACCACCAATTAAAGTGCCGGTCGGTCTCGGAATATCTCGAATATCGTGAATTATCTTTTCGGCTGCCAATGTTCGTGATGCCTTTGAAGGAATCACTTGAATTCTTAAATCACTGCCATAAGTTTCAATAGGCGCGATTCGTGCAATACCTTCGACTCTAGCAACCGAAGCTAGGTATGTATCAACTTGTGATTCGCGACCAACACCATTTGGAATTACAACTTCGATCGGGCTTCCTTCAAAACCATCAAATCTTTCAAGAATTGTTGCAGCACCCATAGCGGCTCGATCACTCTTCGGTAGAACTCTGGAATCAACTTGAGAAAACGCAATATTAGAAATGGGAGCAGCCAAGATACCTAATACAAGTAGTGAACCAATTACAACGGGAACTGGGCGGCGCATGACATTTCGTGCGGTATGTGCCCAGCGGCCATCTTCTTTAGGAGTAATACCTGACTTGCGAACCACACCCTTATCAATTTTGTGTCCGAGTAAAGCCATGAGAGCGGGTAGCGGAACTAGCGCACCAATTACAGCGAGTGAAATAACGCTAACACCGGCATAACCAAATGACTTTAAGAAATTAAGAGGGAAGAATATCAGCGCACTTAAAGTTACGAAAACGGTAAGCCCAGAATAGAAAACTGTTTTACCTGCAGAATTTACAGTTGCAACAACAGAATCTTCGACGCTCTTTCCAGCATGCAGCTCTTCACGAAAACGGTTGACCATCAGAAGTGCGTAATCAATACCGAGTCCTAAGCCAAGACCAGTAATCAAGTTAAGGGCGAAGATGCTGACGTTGGTAAAGAGCGTAAAGATATAAATAATTAAGAATGCTCCCAATATTGCGCTGACTCCGACAACTAACGGCATAGCGGATGCAACAAGTGCTCCAAATACAAAGGCCAGCAATAAGAAGGTCAATGGAATTGCGATTGATTCGGCAAGCAGCAAATCTTTCTCGATCTTATGGTTGATCGCGTGGGTGATAACCCCAGATCCGGATGCATAAACTGTTAGGGATCCATTCGCGCCATCAAATTCTTCTTGAATCTGTGCGCCGATTTTCCCTAATTTATCAAAGTCATTTGATTTTAAATCCGCGTATGCAAATAAGAATGCTGCTTTGCCATCAGTTGCTTTCATGCTCGGTGCGCCACCGGTGGACCAGAAGGAAAGAGTTTTTGAAATACCAGGAACTTGTGCAATCTTTTTTTCAAGTGCGATCGCATCCTGTGAAATCTGCGCGTCATCAACTGGCTTATCACCGGTATCAACGACTAAAACTGCAACCGGTTCAACTACACCAAACTTCTCTGTTAAATAAGTTGCAGCTTGTGAGGATTCGCTAGATAAATCTGAATATCCACCCGAATCAAGTTTTCCAAATGCGAGTGAACCAACGCCGCCTGCAACAAGAATTGTGAGCGTGTATACGATTAAAACGGCTTTGCTGCGGCGAACGATGAAGTGACCCAGGCGCTCGAACATAAGAATAACTATGTAGGATTAACCCTGGTTAGGCAATTTTGAATTGTGGATTGAGGGGGTGAAACGCGTCATGTCAGATGTGTTCCCTGTAACAACCGAAGATGAACGCGACCCTCGCGAGGATCAAAGTGAAGATAGTCGCCGTGAAGCAGAAATTAAAGGCGATAAACCGCCACACCACGAAGGTTAAATTTAATTAATCACTTTTAGCAGGTGTTGCAGGTTTGGCAGGCTTGGCAACCGAATCGGTTTTATAAAAACCAGATCCTTTAAAAACAACGCCAACAGCCGAATAAACTTTGCGAACTTCGCCCTTACATTCTGGACAGACAGTAAGTGGTTCATCAGAAAAGCTTTGGAAAGCCTCGAAGGCGTGCTCGCAAGCAGAACATTGATATTGATATGTAGGCATTGCGCTCACTCCTTTCTAAATCACATCCCTAGGGGCTAGTGGATAAGTCTAAGGAAGTGAGACTATAGAGGCGAATTGAGGAAAGGTTGGGTTTGAACGTGAAGCGGATAGCGGCGCTGGCAGGAGTAATTGGCCTTACCTTTTTAATCGCGTCGCCTGCTTTAGCCAATTCTTTAGTCGCAACATCTCCGATCGCTGGCTCAACGCTAAAAGTGGCACCAAGTGCCGTAACAATTTCAGTTGAAATTACGCCGATGGATATGGGAAATGAAATCACAGTAACCGACCCTGCTGGTCGTCGCGTTGATGATGGAACTCTCACTGTTGCCGGTAATGACCTAATCGTTGGAATGAAACCAATTACTGATTCAGGCGTGTACAAAGTTTCTTACAACATTATTTCTGAAATGGATGTGCCGCTGGAAGGTTCATTTGTATTCAATTTTTCCACACCAACAATTTCCACGCCTCAAGAAGTAATTCCAAGCACTCCGGCGAAAGTCGAAGGTAGTGATTTTGGAACAAATCTATTTGTAATCGGACTATTGGTCGCATCATTTGTAGTACTGATTGCGCTCGCACTCTATGCCCGAAAGATTTTTAACGAGCGATGACCTTTTTGGCGGCAGATCTAAACTCTGCTGGTCCACTTATTAC
>CAITKS010000125.1 GCA_903893085.1 uncultured Actinomycetes bacterium
ATAGTTTTGTAGCAAAGTTACGGGAACCGCCGATCCAATCTTCAGCTAACGCTTGATCGGTTCCAGGATTAGCTCCGCGAGCTAAGGTAAAGCGCAACGCGTCTGCACCGTACTTATCCATAAATTCAATAGGGTCAATTACATTTCCACGGCTCTTAGACATTTTCTTGCCAAATTGATCACGAACTAAACCGTGCAACATAATTGTTTTAAATGGTGGCACACCATCCATTGCAAAGATCGACATCATCATCATGCGAACTACCCAGAAAAAGAGAATGTCATAACCTGTAACTAGAACACTTGTTGGATAAAACTTGGCTAGATCGGCAGATTTTTCTGGCCAGCCCATTGTTGAAAATGCCCATTGACCTGATGAGAACCAGGTATCGAGTACATCTGGATCTTGCGTCCAACCAGTAGGTGCACTTTCGCCCGGACCAACAACCACAACCTCACCTTCTGGTCCATACCAAACAGGAATGCGATGTCCCCACCATAGCTGGCGAGAGATACACCAGTCGTGCATGTTATCTACCCATTCGAAATATCTTGGTGAAAGCGCTTCTGGTTCGATCTTCACTTCACCATTGCGAACTGCATCTGCAGAAGCTTTTGCAAGTGGAGCGACCTTTACAAACCACTGCTTGGAAAGTCTTGGTTCTACAGTTATGTCGCAACGAGAACAATGCCCAACTGCGTGAATATACGGACGCTTTTCGGCGACTACGCGACCCATCTCTTTCAACTTCGCAACAACAGCTACGCGCGCATCGAAGCGATCCATGCCATCGAATTCAGTGCCTGTGCCTGACATAACCCCGTGTTCGTTCATAATTACAACGAATGGAACGTTATGGCGCATCGCCATTTCAAAGTCATTTGGATCATGAGCTGCGGTGACCTTTACCGCACCAGTTCCGAAATCTGGTTCGACAAGTTCATCGGCGATGATCGGGATCATGCGGTTTACAAGCGGTAGCAAAACTTCAGTGCCTATCAAGTGCTTGTAACGAGGATCATCTGGGTGAACCGCAACTGCCCCATCGCCCAACATTGTTTCGGCGCGAGTAGTAGCAATAACAATTGATTGTTCGCCATCGCCGTAACGAATTTGTACAAACTCGCCTGCGTCATCTTGATGGTCGACTTCAATATCTGACAGCGCAGTTAAGCAACGTGGACACCAGTTAATAATTCTTTCGGCGCGATAGATCAAACCTGCATCGTGCATTTTCTTAAAGATAGAGACCACGGCTTTGGACATACCTTCATCCATGGTGAACCGCTCGCGTGTCCAGTCGACTCCTGCGCCCAATCGCTTCATTTGATCAAGAATTGCTCCGCCAGATTCGGCTTTCCATTCCCAAACTTTCTTAACAAACTCTTCGCGACCAAGATCGTGACGTGATAAACCTTTTGCGCCCAATTGTTTTTCGACAACGTTTTGAGTTGCAATACCTGCGTGGTCCATTCCTGGCAGCCAAAGAACTTCGTAACCTTTCATGCGCTTCATTCGCGACAAACAATCTTGCAGCGTTTGATCTAAAGCATGACCGATATGTAGAACACCGGTTACATTCGGTGGCGGCAAAACAATTGTGAATGCTTCTTTATCTGATGAAGAATCTGCAGTGAAGTAATTAGCGCTCAGCCATTTTTTATATAAACGTGACTCAATATCGACCGGTGAAAAGGTCGAAGCGAGTTCAGCGCCATTAGGCGTTGCAGATGACATAGAACGCAGTCTAGATTACGCGCTCTTCTCCTCTGAACCTTTTTCGCGGCGAGAAGCGCGCTTTGGAATGTCACCAGTGCGCTCGACCAAGGTCGGAGCCGCATTTTCATCAATACATTCCTTGGTAATGATCACTTTGGCGATATCTGTGCGACTTGGTACGTCATACATCACAGTAAGCAGAACTGATTCCATGATTGCGCGAAGTCCGCGAGCACCAGTGCCACGAAGAAGGGCAAGATCTGCGATTGCATCAAGTGCTTCAGTTGTGAACTCAAGCTGTACGTCATCTAAATTAAATAGGCGCTGATATTGCTTAACCAAGGCATTCTTTGGCTCCGTCAAGATTTCCATCAAAGCTGGCTTATCCAGATTTTCGACGCTTGTTAATACTGGAAGTCGCCCGATAAATTCAGGGATCATTCCAAACTTCAATAGATCTTCTGGCATTACATCAGCAAAGATATCTTTACGATTCTTATCGGCAGCCTCTTGCAACGTTGCATTAAATCCAACGCCAGCTTTTCCGCTACGGGCTTCGATGATTTTATCTAGACCTGCAAATGCGCCACCGACAATAAAGAGAACGTTAGTTGTATCTATCTGAATAAATTCTTGATGTGGGTGCTTGCGTCCACCTTGAGGCGGAACAGATGCAACAGTTCCTTCAAGTATTTTCAAAAGCGCTTGCTGAACACCTTCACCTGAAACATCGCGAGTGATTGATGGGTTCTCAGATTTGCGAGCAACCTTGTCGATCTCATCAATGTAAATGATTCCGGTCTCGGCCTTCTTCACATCGTAATCTGCTGCCTGCAAAAGCTTAAGCAAGATGTTTTCAACATCTTCGCCCACATAACCTGCTTCAGTTAAGGCAGTTGCATCTGCAATTGCAAAAGGAACATTTAACATGCGGGCCAAAGTTTGCGCCATCAAAGTCTTGCCACACCCAGTTGGGCCAAGCAACAAGATGTTGGACTTAGCAAGTTCTACGCCGTCTTCACCTTTTGCTTGACCAGATTGCACGCGCTTGTAATGGTTGTAAACAGCAACAGCTAAAGATTTTTTGGCGCGGTCTTGTCCGATTACATATTGATCTAGGAATTCAAAGATCTCTTGCGGTTTTGGAAGTTCAGTCAGGCCAAGTGTCGTTGCCTCGGCAAGTTCTTCAACGATGATCTCGTTGCAGAGTTCGATACATTCGTCGCAGATGTAAACGCCAGGACCGGCAATGAGTTTCTTAACCTGCTTTTGGGTCTTTCCGCAGAAAGAGCATTTAAGTAGGTCGCTAGTTTCGCCAATACGAGTCATGGGTAAATCTTAGTTTCTAGGCTTAATAAATGGGTCTTGATTTACGAGTGACCTTGTTCGCCCTGAGAATAATAAGGATCTTTTGTCGACTTCATTTGCTTTACACCGGGCACAAGTAATACAACTGCGCAGATCAGTAAATGAAAGACAGCTACGCCGATCAGTAATTCGCGTTCGCCAAAAACATTTACCAGCGGGCCCGCCAACGCCATCCCAAGTGGCAAGAGGGCAAACGTTCCCATGTAATCAATACTAAATACGCGTCCTTGATATTCAGCTGGAACTTCACGTTGTACCTGAGTTGCCCAGAAAGCCTCCCAGGGACCGATAGAAAACCCTGCAGCAAAGTACGCCAGATAAATTAACTCTCTAGGTACAGGGAAAGCCAAAGCTAGTGGCGCTAGAACAAATAGTCCCCAGACCACGACTGAGACGAGTCCAGGGTTTTTCACTTTCGCTTTTATACAAATCACTGCCGAGATCGCACCACCCAGACTAAACAACGCAGCGGAAGTTGCGAATACTGACGCGGTTCCAAAATCTCGCTTGGTAATTACTGGCAATAAAACATTTTCCACACCCACAACCATCATTAACTGAACCGAGGCCATCACGATCATCGCTGCAATCCATTTGTAATACCAAACTACGCGCAAACCTTCACGAATTTCTGAAATGAATTTACTTTCTTTACCAATCGGTGCGATACGCGGACCTTCATCGATTCGAATAAGTAGCAACGCACCAATCAAGAAGAAAACTGAAGTTGCTATATAAGTTGCATGTGTACCCAGCGAAACGACAATTACTCCAGCAATTCCTGGGCCGGCAATGTAGCTACCTCTTAACAAAATGCCTCGCACTACATTTCCAGATGGCAATAAATGATCCGGCAGCAGACTCGGCATGATCGCACCTCCCGCAGGTCCGCCAAATCCGTCACTGACTCCCATCAATACGACTATGCCGCCAAGAATCCACATTGAAATATTTTCTGGGTTAATAAAAATTACAACGCTTCCCATAATCGCTCGGAATGCATCAGCCAAAATCAACATGGTTTTGCGAGGCAAACGGTCAACCCAAACTCCGCCGACTGGCGCGAAAAGAACTCCGGATAGAACCCTTGCAGCAAGAATTAGGCCCAGCGTCGATGCACTACCACCGGCATCTAGAACAGTTACCGCCAGCGCAACAGGAAATGCAGACATGGCAACATTTGTTAATGTGGTTGAAATGAGAAGATTTCTATAAGCGGAGAAAGATAAAAGAGCGCCGGGTTCGAAATATTTTTTAAACATTTCAGCCCGACGCTCCTTCAGAAAAAAATTACGATTAAGGCTTGGCCTTACGTGAAGACATAACCTTATCGATAATTCCGTACTCGACAGCTTCTGCTGCCGTAAGAATCTTGTCGCGCTCGATATCTTTTTCAATTTCTTCTATTGACTTATTCGAGTGCTTAGCAAGCATCGTCTCGAGCAAACCACGCATGCGCATGATTTCGCGTGCTTGGATCTCGATATCAGAGGCCTGTCCCCCACCTTCAGATGAAGGTTGGTGGATAAGAATTCGTGAATGTTCTAGGCCATAGCGCTTACCTTTTGTGCCACCGGCCAAAATGATCGCAGCAGCTGATGCTGCTTGTCCGAGACAAATTGTTGTGATGTCTGGGCGAACAAATTGCATAGTGTCATAAATGGCAGTTAGCGCTGTGAAGGATCCACCAGGTGAGTTGATGTAGATGGAAATATCGCGATCTGGATCCATTGATTCAAGGGTCAGAAGCTGCGCCATTACATCGTTTGCAACCGTGTCATCAATTGGCTGGC
>CAITKS010000126.1 GCA_903893085.1 uncultured Actinomycetes bacterium
GATGGGAATGAAACCTTTTACTGTCCTGCGTAAAGTTCACTTTCCGCTAGCTTGGCCAATCATCATCGTCGGCATCCGAGTTTCTTGCATGTTGACCTTTGGTATCTCAGCAATTGCTGCATACGTTGGCGGCCCAGGACTGGGTGATCTCTTATTTAGCGGTTTAGCTCAATTAGGTTCATTTAATGCGATGAACCAAACGCTAGTTGGCGCACTGGGAATCACAATTTTGGCTCTGATATTTGATGGCTTCTTTGTAATAATTCGACGAATCACAACACCTAGGGGGTTGCGTGTCTAATTTAACTATCGGTCAAGAGATTCGCTTAGAGAATTTGACTAAGCAATATCCAAATACCGCAAAGCCTGCTGTCAGCAATTTCAGCCTGACAATTCCGGCAGGGGAGTGCGTTGTATTTGTTGGCCCATCCGGCTGTGGCAAAACGACCACAATGAAGATGATCAACCGCATTATTGAGCCAACTTCGGGCAAAATCTTTATTGGTGGTGAGGATGTAACCAATACACCAGCACACGAATTACGCCGCAATATTGGTTACGTAATCCAACAGATCGGCCTATTTCCACATTTAACTATTGCCGACAACGTTGCAACCGTTCCACAACTACTTGGTTGGGATAAAGCTAAGACCCGCACACGTGTTAACGAACTAATGGAATTAGTTGGACTTGATCCAGCCGAATACGGATCACGTTATCCAAAGCAGCTTTCCGGTGGTCAACAACAGCGCGTTGGTGTTGCTCGCGCGCTGGCTGCAGATCCTGCAGTTTTGTTGATGGATGAACCATTCGGTGCAACCGATCCAATTACTCGTTTGCGTCTGCAAAAAGAGTTCCGTGCTTTGCAACGCGAACTAAAGAAGACCGTTGTTTTCGTTACTCACGATTTCGAAGAAGCATTGCTGCTTGGCGATCGAATTGCAGTGCTCAGCGATCAATCCACCGTAGAACAGTACGGAACACCACTAGAAATTCTTTCTGCGCCAAAGAGCCAGAAGGTAAAGAGCTTTGTTGGTGAAGCTGCAAGCGTTCGTATGCTTGGTTTGGTTTCACTGGCATCAGTTGAAGTTTCAAATACCAAAGTTGATGGACCAACACTTCCCGCCACCGCAACGCTGCGCGAAGCGATGGAAGCTTTCATTACTGGCGCCAAGGCAATCAACGTAGAAAACCGCGGCAGCCTAAGTTTTGAGCAGTTGCAGAGTTCTATTTCTTCAACGAGAGCGAAAGCCATCTAAAAATGTCCGCCATCAATATGCCAGCTGGATCAAAGTTCTCGCCTTCGGCGCGCTTGGTGATTAATCGCCATCGCTCGCTCTTTGTGCAGCCAATTTTGATTGTTGCGCTCTCATTATTGTTATGGTGGTTCTTATCTCGTTCGACTCTTGATGTTATTGAAGCGGTCACGATTAACCGGCCATTTATTCAGCAAGCCGTAATTGACCATTTGATTCTCTCTTTTGCTGCCGCCCTAATTATTTTAGGTGTTGCCATACCTGGTGGAATTTTGTTGACTCGTCCGCGAGCAAAGCGCTTTACGCCGCTAGTTTTAATAATTGCAAATATCGGTCAAGCATTTCCAGCAGCTGGACTTTTGATTATCGCTGGTATTCAGTTTGGATTTGGAAAGCCAATAGCAATCTTTTCTTTCGCAGCCTTCGGTGTATTGCCTATTTTGCGAAACACAATCGTTGGCCTTCAGGAAATTGATCCATTTATTGTTGAGTCAGCCCTAGGAATGGGAATGACTACACGCCAAGCACTTCGACAAATCGAATTGCCGTTGGCCGTTCCAGTTATCTTGGCTGGAATCCGCACCACACTGATTCTTACCGTTGGCGTCGCCACTCTCGGAGTGTTCGTCAATGGTGGAGGTCTAGGAACGCTCATTATTCCTGGGCTTAAGTTAAATAGAGATCTCGTTCTGCTTACTGGGGGCGTGCTAACAGTCATTGTTGCATTCACTCTTGATTGGCTGGCACGAGTAGCAGAGGAACTCCTTCGACCACGAGGGATTTAAAACCTAAGGAGAGGTAAATAAATGCAGGTAAAACGCTATAAAGCAGTTGCTATCGCAGCAGCAGCAGCAGTTGCACTAAGCACAGCGCTCATCGGAGCGACACCAGCTAGTGCAGCAGGAAGTTCCCTTAAGGGAGTAAATGTCATCGTGGGATCTAAAGATTTCACCGAGAGCATTGTTCTTTCTAAGATCGTAAAGCAGTTCATTCTTGCTAACGGCGGAAAAGTAACTGATAAGACAAACATCAAGGGCTCAGTCACAACTCGCGAAGCGATGATCGCTGGCGAAATCAACTTGTACTGGGAATACACAGGAACTGCATGGTTGGTATACCAGAAGCAGACTGATGTAAACATTGCACCAGCAGACCTATACAAGAAGGTTGTAGCCGGAGACAAGAAGTTCAAGGTCACATGGCTTCCAATGACTTCATTTAACGACACATATGCATTTGCAATCACAAAGAAGAATGCAGCTGCATGGGGCGTTAAGACATACTCAGATCTAGTAAAGAACTCAAAGATGCCAGCAAAGCCAACATGGTGCGTTGAGTCAGAGTTCCAGAGCCGTCCAGATGGTTGGGCCGGATACAAGACTAAGTACGGAATCAATGACGCAGATGTAACTGTCAAGGTTCTAGACACTGGTGCTATCTACCAGGCAACTAAGGATGGACAATGCGATATCGGCGAAGTTTTCGCAACTGATGGTCGTATTGGTGCACTTGGACTTACTGTTCCAACAGAAGACAAGTCATATTTCCCTCCATACAACGCAGCAATCACAATGCCAGATTCAATTGCTAAGAAGTACCCACAATTAGCAAAGGCACTTGCTCCAATCGGTGGAAAGATCTCTAACGCAGTTATGCAGAACCTCAACGCACGTATCGACGTGTTGGGTGAAGATGCTGACGAAGTTGCAAAGAGCTTCCTTGTCGCTGCAAAGTTGATCAAGTAGTTCTTTAACTACGAGATATAAATAGGAGAAAAATGATTGAAATCCAGATCGGTGAAGGTTTTGTTGGTTCGGGGCCAAATGCCGCGCATACCAACACAGTCCTGGGATCCCGATCTGGACCCGTTGGGGTGGCATGGGCTTCGGCTCTTGCCACCCCATCTACGGGGCACGTTCCATTTATGGTTGTTGCACAACCAGGAATCGCAGTAACACCACCAACTTTGTTCGTTAACAAAGCAGCGGTCGAAAATGATCAGCATGGTTTGTTCACATGGGGCGCAGCGCAAGCAGGCGTTGCATCTGCAGTTGGTGAAGCACTTCGCACCGGAGTCATTGATTCAGCGAAAGTGGATGACTTGGTAATTGTTGCGGCAATTTGGCTTAACCCAACTGCCAATGATGAAGAAGAGGTTTATAAGAATCAGCGTCAGGCAATGCTTGATGCGTTAACCAATGGCAAAAGCGGTTCGCCAACGGCCAATCAAGTAATGACAGCAGCAGAGAACGTAACAAATCCATTTTTCCGCACCGGTAAATAGTTAACAGAGAGAATTTGCAATCAAAATGAAGATCACAGGAATACGTTTCGAGCGAACAACTCTGGAATTAAGCCCACCATTTTGTCCAAACTGGGATCCAACACCTAGAACAAAATTTAACGCCACACTAACAATTGTTGAGACAGATGGTGGAGTAGTTGGCTTTGGCGCGGGCGATGATATGGGTGGCTTTGATGGATATGAAAAACTATTCATCGGCAAGGATCTTTTCAATATTCAAGAACATGTTCGCACCCTTGAAACAATTACTTTTCACGCAGGGCGTTATTGGCCAATAGAAGCTGCGATCTGGGATGCAATCGGTAAGGCACAGAAGACTTCAGTTGCTCAATTATTCGGTGGAGCAACAACATCAATTCCAGCCTACGCATCAACTGGCGCTGTCATGAATCCAATGCAAAGAGCCGAATCTGCGCGCTTGATTCGCGATGCTGGATTTAAAGCGATGAAAATTCGTGTTCCACAATCAGATTTGTTGCTCGGCATTCAAACCCTTGGCGCAATTCGTGATGCCGTCGGTAATGATCTCGAAATTATGGTTGATCTAAATCAAGCATGGCGCATGCCGGGGGATACACGTCGTCCGCTAGATCTAACCGATGCCATGCGATTTGTTGATGCCGCAGCCGACCATGGTGTTTATTGGGTTGAAGAACCGCTGCCGATGGAAGACATTGATGGCTTAAAACGCCTTCGTGGTCGCGGAGTTCGTATTGCAGGTGGCGAAATGGTTCGCACTGCACACGAGATTTTAAATCTAATTGAAAATGATGCCCTCGATGTAATCCAGGCAGATGTAGTTCTGGCTGCGGGACTTGAAAAGTCTCGTGTAATTGCAGCCCTTGCTCATTCTCGCAATCACATGTTCACCCCACACACTTGGTCAAATGGCTATGGCCTGGTTGCAAACCTTCACGTGACCGCAGGTATTGGCGGAGCGCCGTTTATTGAATTCCCTTACGACCCACCAACCTGGGATGTAGATCGCCGAGATTTCCTTATGGAAAAACCACTCACAGTCGGCAAGGATGGTTTACTTCATGTTCCTGCTGGTCCCGGTTTTGGTGTTGAACCTAATTGGAAATACTTTAAAAGTTCAGTCGCGTAAGAATATTTAAGGAGATTTAAATGTCTGTGGATTTTTCAACGTGGGTTAAACGCGCCGAAACTCTGAAACCAGAGTCACGCATTTATATCAACGGCAAGTTCGTTGATGCCGCATCCGGAAAAACCTTCGATGACATCAGCGCCCGCGACCAAAAAGTAATTGCCAAAATTGCAGCAGGGGATACCGAAGACATCAACCGCGCAGTCGCAGCAGGCCTAAAAGCATTCGAATCTGGCACGTGGAGTGAGATGAACCCACGAGATAAGAAAGCGATCATGCTCAAGTGGGCAGATTTAATCCGCGAACACCAAGAAGAACTTGCGCTCTTGGAAACGCTCGATGTCGGCAAGCCAATCAGTGATTCACTAAATGTCGATGTGATGGGCGCTGCGCGCACCGTGCAGTGGTACGGCGAAGCAATAGATAAGACTTACGATGAAATTGCACCCGCTCCTCGCAACGCTTTAGCGATGATTACTCGCGAGCCTTTAGGTGTTGTCGGCGCCGTTGTTCCTTGGAACTATCCAATGATTATTTCAACATGGAAAGTTGCCCCAGCACTTGCTATGGGAAACAGCATTGTTTTAAAGCCTGCCGAACAATCAACGCTTTCCGCACTCTTGCTTGCACGCCTTGCAACTGAAGCTGGCTTGCCTGATGGCGTATTCAACGTTGTTCCAGGACTTGGCGCAGAAGCAGGTCAAGCACTTGCCCGCCATATGGATGTCGCAAAGATTGCTTTCAAAGGCAGCGGACCAACAGGTCGCAAGATGATGCAATATGCAGCCGAATCAAATATGAAACAGGTTGCACTCGAACTTGGTGGCAAGAGCCCACAAGTTGTCCTAGATGATGTTAAAGATTTAGATGCTGCAGCATCTGCAATCGGTTGGGGTATTTATTACAACGCCGGTCAAACCTGCAACGCTGGTTCTCGCATAATCGTTCAAGGCCAAGCAATCAAAGAAGCGCTGCATGCAAAGCTTGCCGATTTCGCTAAGACTTTCAAAGTTGGCGATTGCCTTGATCCGCAGACTCAAATGGGACCAATCATCTCTGTGCAGCAAAGAGATCGCGTCAATCATTACTTGGACATGGTCGGTAAAGATGGCGAAAAGTTCGTATTTGGTGGCGCTAATAAAGAGTCAACAACGATTCAACCAACGCTGATTGATTCAGTTAAAAACGAGAGCGTTATCGCGCAAGAAGAAATCTTCGGCCCAGTCCTTGTCTCTATTGATGCCAAAGATGATACCGATGCACTGCGCAAAGCCAACGGAACTGAATACGGCCTTGCGGCATCTGTCTGGAGCGGAAACGTTGCCCGTGCACATAACTTTGCTCGCAAACTTCGCGCCGGAACAGTTTGGATTAATACCTTCGACATGAGCGATGTCATCACACCATTTGGTGGATTCAAAGGATCAGGGGCAGGCCGCGATAAGTCATTACATGCTTTAGATACATACAGCGCGTTAAAAACCACATGGGTCGACCTCAACTAAGGAGCATGACAGTGAAAGTAGCTTTTATCGGAACAGGCAGCATGGGCGGAAGTATGTCCCGCAACTTGGCAGCAGTAGGAATTGATATTTCAGTATTTGATTTGAATACCGAATCAATGAAGAAGCCAGTTGCTGCAGGTGCAAAGGCTGCAACCAGCGGTGTTGATTGCGTAAGTGGCGCTGATGTTTTGATCACCATGTTGCCAACACCAGCAGCCATTGAAGGTTGCATGGTTGCCGGCGGAGTTGCCGCGGCGATGAAAGAAGGCTCAATGTGGATTGATATGTCCACATCAGTTCCAGAGACTGCAGCCCTTGTTGAAAAATCTTTACATAAATCAGTTCGAATCATCGACGCCCCAGTTGCAGGTATGTCTGTTGGCGCAGACAAAGGAACAATGTCGATCTTTGCAGGCGGAGAAGATGCGGACTTCGCACGTGCTAAGCCACTCTTTGACATCATGGGAGATCCTGAAAAATTCTTTAACTGTGGCAAGCGCGGAACCGGATATGCGGTAAAGCTTGTATTAAATATGTTGTGGTTTAACACCTTCGTTGCAACAACTGAAGCGCTTCTCTTAGGCGTTAAGGCAGGCGTTGATCTAGAAACGCTTCGTCAATCTTTAGTTGGTTCTCCATGTAATTCACTTCTTCTCGAGCGCGACATGATGGGCTTGCTCAGCGAAGGCGATTATGACGAAGGTTTCGCAGTTGCTCTTGCCTGCAAAGACTTGCGTCTTGCCGGAGATCTTGCCCGTTCGGTTGGAGTTCCAATGGAAGTTGGTGCAACTGTTGAAAACATTTATCGTCGCGCACGCGCACGTTATGGCGACAAAGCCGGAGAAATGATTCCAGCCAAAATGTATGAGGATGACACAAACACCCTTCTACGTTTTAAGTAGGTTCAAATGCGGCGTGAGCAGCGGCTAACTCTCTTATCTATCGGAGTTATGTGGATCGTTGGCGGCTCGATTTATCCGTTTCTTAGCCACGTCACCGAACAAATCGAACCAATAAATATTATTGTTTTACGATCAACTGGTGCTGCGATCATTATGTTTATCGCCGCCCTGATCATCTGCCCAACAGCTTTTAAAGAATTCAAATGGGATTCACGGCTTATCCCAATGGCCTGCTCATCACTTATCTTTTCACCGATCTGTAGCGGCGCACTTGCCTGGTCGAGCAATTACATTCCCGGAGCCGTCAGCGCACTTATGTATTCCACACTGCCAATGATGACAACCATCTGGCTTGTAATGCGTGGAATTAAGGTAACTAAGCCAGCGATAGCCGGAATAGCAATCGCCACAATCTCAGTTATGTTCTTAATCGGTGCACCACAAGGACAAATTCAAACCTTGGGCGTGATCGCAGCTCTGATCTCGGTTGTTGCTTGGATGGTTGCAACAGAGATCTGGATTAAATATGACAACGGATACCCACTTGTCTTTGCAATCTTTGTTCAAGTCGCAATCGGCGCCGTTGGTACCTGGATCGTTCGTCCATTCTTTGATGCAAAACCAATACGCGTCGCCGATGCCTTAAATATAAACATTGTCTTTCTTACCGCAGCGCTGGCTTCACAATATTGGGCTTACCTAGCGTTATCGCGCAGAGTCTCACCTGCGATGCTGACTTCATTTGCCTTTGTAAACCCATTGGTTGCAGGCCTTATTGGTTATCTCTATTTTGATCAGACGATCAATTCAATTCAGATGATTTCAGGCGTATTGCTTTTAGTTGGTATCTATCTCTTGGTGCGCGAGGAAAAAACCACGTTTCAGAAAGTTGCTGAAAAAGAGATTTAGTCAGCAGCGCCTTTAAGGATTTTAGTTTTTGCCTGCCATGGGAGTTAATCTGCTGCCGACTGCCATCGCCGCTCCGATAAGTACAAGGTTCTTAACTATGTATTGGCCTTCAAGAGTTAAATTAAAGGGAATCGATTGAAAACGTCTGGGTTAAACCAATATCCCGTTTTGGTTACCGCTGGGTGGCAAGCCACAGAAACACCCTCGCCGTGAAGACTCTCTCTCGACTACTCGCGCAATAGATTCTTATCCACAACAAAAGAAAAAACCTAAATCAGTTTTCATAACTGACTTAGGTTCCACCTTGCGTACCGCTGTAGCTCATTGGATAGAGCGCCCCTCCGACTAAGGGGAGTGTAGCGGGTTCGATTCCCGCCAGCGGTACGCACATCAAGTGGCCTCACGCTAGTTACGTGGGGCCACTTTGCTTTGCCTACTCTGCGTAAACATTATTTAGCGCAAAACTACTTAGGTTTCGGTTCGCCCATCATCGGTGGTTTTGGTTCACCCATCTGTCCGCCCGGTGGTGGCGCTTTTCCATCCATCGGTGGTTTTGGTTCACCCATCGGTGGCATTGGTTCACTTGCGCGACCTGTCGGAATTGTTGCAGTGCCCGTGAAGCAACCGATGATGTAAGGAAAACCAGTTGTTGCGTGATAACCATACGTTCCATCGGGCTGTGTCCGACCATTGCACGCATCTAAAACGTTGCCAGTCTTTGAAGATTTAAATGTGTAAGCATCCCAAGAGTTTGTCGTCGGATCTCCAGTTTTTGCATAGCCAGATTTCATCATGGCAGTCTTTACACATTTCTTATCTATGCACCCAAGGGTTGTATAGATTGGAAAACCATCTAAGGCATACCCCAAAATCTTTTGCTTGTTTAGATTGCACTGCTGAACCAAAGTAATTGCATGGTGGTGATATTCACGGGCCGGGCCAGTATGCCCACCGCACGTATCCATGATCTTGTTATAAATCGGATCACCATAAGCCTGCGCAGGCGGCATCGGGCCTTCAGTTGGTCCATAGATAGGAAGCCCACTTACCGTAAATCCGAGTGTTCCTAAAACATTTTTAATGGTCGTAACCGATTTTGCCTTCGCTGGATTTAACGGAACCGACCAGTTCCAAGTTTGCACACTTAGCGCATTCGGAGTTTTTGGTTCGAAGGCAAAACTGATCATTCCATTTGAGCTGACCTTTAATTCAGTCTTGCTACACGTTACCGAGATTGAAGGCTTTGCATAACCTTCACCTGCTCCGACTGATTTAGATAAATCTGGGAAAGAGCCGGTTGGGCACACCTTAGATTTTGTGGCAACAGTTTCTGCCCAGCTTTGACTATCAGTTAAAACAAAGAAAGCCACGAGCGATGCGATAAGCACAAAGGGCAGGGTTCTTTTCATCCGAGAACGCTAACAGGTACGCTTTAATTAACTCATGCGCCATCTAAGAAATGCCACACAACTTCTCTTAGGCGCAGCCCTTGCCTACGCCGGCACCACACACCTGACAACAAATCGCACCGAGTTCCAAGCACAAGTTCCTAACTGGGTTCCCTTCTCCGCCGACTTCGTAGTCATCGCATCCGGCATCGTCGAAATCGCACTTGGCTTATCTCTTATTCTTCTTTGGAAATATCGCACCCAAGTCGGCTTTTTCACCGCCGCATTCTTTATCGC
>CAITKS010000127.1 GCA_903893085.1 uncultured Actinomycetes bacterium
GAACCTTGCTAGGAAGGCAATGAAGAAGGCTGCTACTGTCAAAGAGTCTGTTCCTGAACGTCCATATCGTAAGGTCTATGAGCCAACTTCTGCGCAAGAACTAAATCCTGGATTACGCGCAAAAATTGATGCTGCTAGCAATGCTCAGAAGCCTCGTCCTCTATCGGGAATGCGTCCTATTGGTAAGATTAAACTCATGACCAGAGAAGAAGTCGAGCAGATTGATGAAGCAGGGGTTATGAAAAAAGTAGGGCGTGCAATTGCTGGTTGGGGCGCATTCGATAAGGATAAGCCTAAAGATGTTGTAAAAAATACTAAATCTATGGGCATTGATGCGTTAAGCAGAATTGCTACGGCTAAAAAAGGTTCTTTTTCTTTAAAGAAATCTCCAGCAGCACTGCAACAAAAAGTTGCTAAACGTGAATTAGAAAAACGTAGTGTGTCCGAAGAAGTTGAACTAAACGAAGCATTCATCAATGGTCGCGAATATGCAGCTCATGGTCTAATGCATCCAAAGCATGCTATACAAGGAATTCACCAGCCATCAGATCGCTTTGTAGATTTTTATGCATCTGGTACTGGTGATAAGATGCAAGGTAAGGTTAAACTTAATGATGGTAAGTCTGTCCACATCCAGGCGCATCCAAAGATGGGTGATGGCAAATTGCACAAGTTCAAAGTTTCAACAGATCTTCCAAAGATGACTAATGAAGCCAAAGACAACCGCGAGTATGACTACGAAGGTGACATGGCAATGTCGCAGTTGAAGAGTGTTATCACAAATGCTCAGAAGTTGCACGACATGCTCGATCCAGACACCAATCTCCCTGAATGGGTACAGAGCAAAATTACTCTTGCGGAAGACTACATCGTTACTGCTGCCAACTATATGAATGGCGAGATGAACGAAGAATTCGAACAGGTCGAAGAAGGTCTAGTCGGCTCTTTGGTCAAGGCATATGTTTCTCCAAAAGCACAAAGACTAGTTGGCAAAGGCGTCAAGAAAGTTGCCAGTAAATTAGGTGCTTCTGCGCAAACCCAACGTAGACTTCAAAAAGTAGGAATGAACTGGGCTAAAAGCAAGATCGGCGAAGAAGCCGAACAAATTGAAGAAAAGAAAATGGGTTATGAAAAGCTCGCATCGGCTATCAGGTCTCGTGCCGCTAAAAAGAAGTTAGCAGTAGAAGCCCATGACCCAGTCGGCAAAGAAGATGCCGATATCAACAACGATGGTAAAACAGACAAGACAGATGTTTACCTACATACTAAGCGTAGAGCAATTGGAAAGGCAATTAGCACTCGTCTAGCAACAAAGGCAGGAAAGTAAAATGAAGCACATCGTAACACTAACAATTTCAAATCCATCGCACGAACACATTTCGCTTCGTCGCCGCCAGTCAACAACCAACTACATGGTTGAGGCTCGTGATGAGGCTGAGGCTATTTTCCGTGCCTCAAACCACTTCAAGAAGTTGGGAAACTATGTGCACAATGCTGTGATTGCAGAGTCAACGCTTAACGAAGAAGTCCAGCAGATTGATGAAGCCGTTAAAGTTGGTCGTGCAAATCATGACAAATCTACTGATACAGTTTGGCATGGTGTACATCATGATGGTCAAGAAATTGGCACAATCGGTACACATTCTGCGCAACATGTAGAAAAGCATGGTAAGTGGGGATTTGAAGATTCGCGTGGGTACGGGCGTAGACATGGGGAGCCTGAAATGAATTCAAAAGAAGAAGCTCTTGAAGCTCTTGTAAATCGTCACAAAGAATATGCAAAGAAAAAGGCAAACGAAGAAGTCGAGCAGATTGATGAACTCAGCAATGCTCTAGTTCGCCGTTATGGCGGCAAAGCAATTCGCGCACACTTAACCGCTAAGGCTAAGGGAGATACTGCAACAGCTCTTAAAAGAGCCAAAGGTGTCAATCTAGCATCAGCAAAAGCATTTCCAAATTCTTATCTGCCATCTGATAAAGCCAAAGTTCCCGCGACTAATGAAGAAGTCGAGCAGATTGATGAACTGAAGAAGTCAACGCTTGCCTCTTATGTCACAAAGGCTTCTGGACAGTCTAGCGGATTGTACGGTCTAGGAATAGAATTTGGTAATGACGAGCGTAAGTATGCAAAAAAAGCATTAAGGGCAAGAACTCCTGCGACTAAAGCACAAGCAAACACTGATATGGAAACTTCAGGAAGATTGGCTAAGACATTTACCAGAAAAGCCCAAAATAGAACTACAGGTATTTCACGCGCCGCCGTTAGACTTGCTAAGGAAGAAGTTGACTCAATCGACGAAGTAAATGCTCGCCATAGCCCTGAAGCCGCACAAGCAGTACTAACTCCAACTGCTAAGATTGTTAGAGCAGCTGTCGGCAAGACCGCTCGTGACAAGGCAGCAACTAAGAAGTACGCTCGTCGTGTTGCTAACATTAGCCCTGACTATTCAAAGAAAGATGTAATGGATCATCTGAAGAGCATGGGCGAAGAAGTCGAGCAGATTGATGAAGATGCACTAAAGGCAAGACAAGAGTGGATGAAAGCAAAAGGTGTGTCAACTGGAGACCCTAAAGCAGACAGAGCCAGAAAAGTTAAAAGACTAATGAAAACTTTTCCTATGAAGAAAGAAGAAGTCGAGCATGTTGTTGAGAAGGCTCCTCCAGGCGCTAAGTATGAGCGTATGGTAAAGCACATCAAGGGCAAGTACTCTGAAGACGGCACACTAACTCCAAAAGAGAAAGCCATTGCCTACGCTACAGCTTGGAAAGCCAAGAACTCAGGTAAGTAAGATGTTAACATTCAAGCAATACCTGAGTGAAGCACAAAGAGAGTCGGGGGAAGATTCCGCCAAGGGAGGACCATCGGATACCGACACTCTCAAGCGAGTCAAGGGCAAAAAGAAAGTTGACCATGGGACTAAGGCAGATATGAAAAATGCTGAGTCTTCTGAAAAGAAACTAGAGCTGATGACAGGCAAGGTAAATAAGGTCGATATGGAACCTAAACTAGACCAAAACGTCAATCTAACAGGTAGACCAAAATAATGTTAAAATTTAAAGAATATCTAAATGAAAATGCTGCATATTATGCACCAAAACCAATTGAGGTTGACACACGTCGCCTCATGCAAATTGCGGACTCAATGAATGCAGAGTTAGACGTTCTAACTGCAAAACCATATCAAAATGCTCCTATCTTCCTAAATCAGCTTCGTGGCTTTATGGAAAAGAGTGGTATGGTTCTCCCTGCAGATGCAACGCCGCATTTTTTAAACCTCAGCGCAGAACTTATCTATGCTATGGGTACAACAGGATACCACCTATACATCGTCTACGATACTACCGATGACGGGTATGTTGATGGTTATGCTCAGATTGTAAATTCTGAGGATCTTAGAGATCTTCTTGGTATGGACCCATCTGAATATATGGGACACAATCAAATCGTTCAACGCCCATCTACTTGGTACGCCAAGAGAGACGACGATAGCGGCGACGACTCAGAATATTGATAAATCTTATGTTTGATGATTTGAATGATTCTAATATTTTGTTATATGCAGCGAAGTGCTACGATAGCCCAAATTGC